>CAMNQH010000021.1 GCA_946549035.1 uncultured Lachnospiraceae bacterium
CCCCCCCCCCCCCCCCCCCCCCCCCCCCCCCCCCCCCCCCCCCAACCCCCCCCCCACCCCCCCCCCCCGCCCCGCCCCCCCGCCCCCCCCCCCCGGGGGGGTTCAGAATGTATGTGAATCTTATGATGACCATGGTGCTCGGAGGGCTTTGGCATGGAGCGAATTGGACGTATATTGTCTGGGGGCTGCTTCATGGCGGGGCGTTGGCGATACATAAAGTCTGGATGAATATAACAGGCAGTGCAAAAAAACAGCAGGCCGCTTTTGGTAATGTAATATCTGTTGCGCTTACGTTTTTATTTACCTCTTTTTGCTGGATTTTCTTTCGGGCGGATTCTTTATCCCACGCACTCATGATCATACGCAGAATCCTTCAGTTTGAATCTGGATTGGAACAGCCGTATCTGTGGCTGTTTGTAGGAGCGGTTCTTTTAAGCGTATGCAGCAAGGCGGCATGGATAAGGTCAAAGAGAAGCAAAGCGAAAGCTGCAAAAACAAATAGAAGCAGCGTAGAGGGATATTATCCCATCTTGGATCTCACAAGGTTTTGGAGCCTGGTGGCATTCTTTGTGTTTTGCGGATTAACATTGTGTTTGGCGTACACGGGAGGAAGCCCGTTTATATATGGGAATTATTAAGAAGAGAATATGAAATTAAGATGATAAAAGTGATATAGGAGCAGAGTTTGGCATAACCTCTATGAGAGAAGGAAAGAGCGGGTTTAATTCCGCTCTTTTTTGACCGGAAATCAGCATTTAAACACCTTGAAAGTTTTAAAATTACTGGTATAATTTAATAAGTAATTGCAAAACACAAAACTTGGCTGAATATTCTGAAAATATATTTTCAGAATATTCTCACAACTTTGACTTTCGCAATTATCTAATATAATTTAAGACGAAACGGAGGTCTTCCATATGGGATTAATAAAAGCAGGGGCAGGCGCAGTAGGCGGAACACTGGCGGATCAATGGAAAGAATTTTTTAGCTGTGACGCCATGGAAAAGGACGTCTTGGTTACGAGGGGCAGGAAACGAACGGGTTCCCGTTCTTCCAATACGAAGGGGAACGACAATATTATCTCTAACGGAAGCCTGATTACAGTAGCCGACGGTCAGTGCATGATGATTGTAGAACAGGGAAAAGTTGTGGAAGTGTGTGCAGAGCCGGGAGAATTTACATACGATACGTCTACGGAACCAAGTATTTTTACCGGGAGTCTTGGGGGAGCCATAAAAAAGACCTTTCAGACCATCGGGAAGCGTTTTACGTTCGGGGGAGATACCGGTAAGGACCAGCGGGTGTATTATTTTAATACAAAGGAGCTGATTGACAATAAATTCGGTACGCCCAATCCGATTCCGTTTCGGGTGGTGGATAGTAAGATTGGTCTGGATGTAGATGTTTCTGTACGTTGTTCCGGGGTCTATTCCTACAAAATTGACAATCCGCTTCTGTTCTATGCAAATGTCTGCGGCAATGTGGAGCAGGATTATACCAGGGAGGAGCTGGACGGTCAGCTGAAAACAGAATTTATCAGCGCTTTGCAGCCGGCCTTTGGCAGGCTTTCGAATATGGAAATGCGTCCTAATCAGATTGTTTCCCACAATACAGAGCTGGAGGAGGCAATGAACGCGGCTCTTTCAGCAAAATGGGGAGAGCTGCGGGGACTGAAAGTGGTGAGCATCGCCCTTGGCTCCGTTACCCTGCCGGAGGAAGATGCAGAAATGATCAAGCAGCTGCAACGGACGGCCGTTTTCCAGAATCCTAATATGGCGGGAGCCACATTGGTGAATGCCCAGGCGGATGCTATGAGAGCGGCGGCTGCTAATTCTGCAGGGGCTATGACGGGATTTATGGGCATGGGAATGGCAATGAATTCCGGCGGCGGAATGAATGCAGAGAATTTGTTTGCCATGGGCCAAAAACAGGCGGCGCAGCAGCAGATACAGCAGGCGGCGCAGCAGCAAACGCAGCAGGCGGCGCAGTCAGGTACATGGACTTGTTCCTGCGGGGCGGTGAACCAGGGAAAGTTCTGTCAGGAGTGCGGCACAAAGAGACCGGAAGGAACGCCGATTTTTAAATGCGACAAATGTGGATGGGAGCCTCAGGATCCTGCACATCCGCCAAAATTTTGTCCGGAGTGCGGGGACCCCTTCAATGAAAACGATAAAATATATAGGAATTAGGTTGTAAAAAGGGGAATTTAAATGGCGGCGATACAAGAATATAAATGTCCGTGCTGCGGCGGAGCCATTGCTTTTGACAGCACGGTGCAAAAAATGAAATGTCCTTATTGCGACACAGAATTTGAAATGGAAACATTGGCCGGGTATGACAGCCAGTTGAAGGACCAGCAGGCGGATGATATGAAGTGGGAGGCTGCAGCGGGCAGAGAGTGGCAGGAGGATGAGCTTAGCAGGATGCGTTCTTACATTTGCCGCTCCTGCGGAGGTGAAATCACCTGTGATGAAAACACGGGGGCTACTTCCTGCCCGTTTTGCGGGAATCCGGTGGTATTGATGGAGCAGTTTTCGGGAACGCTAAAACCGGATTATGTCATTCCGTTTCAATTGGATAAAAAAGCTGCAAAAGCAGCCCTTAAGAAATATTATAAGGGAAAACGTCTGCTTCCCAAAGTGTTTAAAGACGAGAATCATATTGACGAGGTGAAGGGGGTGTATGTTCCCTTCTGGCTGTTTGACGCGAACGCGGATGCAAATATGCGATACAGAGGAACCAAAGTCAGGACATGGGGCGACAGCGAGTATACGTATACCGAGACCAGATATTTTGCAGTAAGCAGAGGCGGGAGCATTGGATTTGAAAAGGTTCCTGTGGACGGTTCTACAAAGATGCCGGATAACCTGACGGAATCCTTAGAGCCCTTTGATTTTTCAAAAGCGGTGGACTTTCAAACCGCATATCTCGCCGGTTTTCTTGCGGATAAATATGATGTGGACGCCAAACAGAGTATTGCCCGGGCAAACGAGCGGATTAGAAGGAGCACGGAGGATGCTTTTGCGGCAACGGTGAAAGGGTATGGGATGGTCACAAAAGAGGCGGGCGGTATCCAGTTACGGGACAGTAAGGTAACATACGCCCTGTTCCCGGTTTGGCTTTTGAATACTACGTGGAACGGCCAAAATTACCTTTTTGCCATGAACGGACAGTCCGGGAAAATGGTGGGGGATCTTCCCTTGGATCGGGCAGCGTATGTAAAATGGCTGTTTGGACTGACGGGTATGATAGGAGCGGCCATGTTTGCCGTATCTTATTTGATATGGCTGTTGTAGGGGGAGCGGATTATGAAGAAATTATGGATGGTACTTTTGGTATTGCTCTTATTGGGAAACCAGGGCGTTTTGGTATCTGCCGCAGATGGAAAGCCCAGGCTGACAGATGAAGCTGATTTGCTTTCGGACAGCGAGGAAGACGCCTTACTGCGTCAACTAGATGAGATCAGTGAAAGGCAGCAGGTAGATATTGTAGTGGTGACGCTGAATTCCCTGGAAGGTATGTCCCCCAGGGACTATGCAGATGATTTTTATGATTATCACGGATATGGGTTTGGAGAAAAAAAAGATGGAATTCTTTTTCTCATAAGCATGGAGGAAAGGGACTGGTACATATCCACAACCGGTTATGGAATAACGGCGGTCACCGATGCGGGACGTGAGTACATGTCAAAACAGTTTGTAGACGACCTGAAGGAAGGCGATTATGCAGAAGCGTTTACTGTTTTCGCCGGACTGTGCGATAGTTTCATATCACGTGCCAGAGAAGGGAAGCCTTATGACGTGGGTTCTCTTCCCAAAGAGCCGTTTGGCGCGGCAGTCAATCTAGCCATTACATTCGGAGCCGCTTTTTTAATCTCTTTGATTGCTACAGGAGTTATGCGGGGGAAGCTGAAAACGGTGCGAAGTCAGTCGGGGGCAAACAATTACATGAAGCATGGAAGCATGAGGCTGACGAAAAAAAATGACCTGTTTTTATACCGGCAAGTGAGCCGCAGGAAAAAACCAAAAGAAAACGTCTCGAAAAGCTCCGGCAGCTTGGGCGGTTCCAGAACTCATAAGTCCTCTTCCGGTTCAACCCATGGCGGCGGTGGAGGAAAGTTTTAAAGAAAGAGGAATGAAGGGTGGGATTCCGGGAAGCTTAATCGAAATTGGAGCGGTAGTGCTGCATATGTATCCCGATATGCCCAATTCCCAGAACGATCGTTGCCAGTAGCATCCAAATTACGTTTCCATAAATTCCGAGAAGGAAAAAGGCGGCTACTGGCAATGTTGCCCCAGCAAGGGGAATGCCGCAGAAGCTGCTATAAAAATCCGCCAATCTCTGCCTGCTGCGAAAGTAACGTATCCACCATAATTCATAGAATCCCATGAGCAGGAAAGCAGCTATTAGCCATAAGGACCAGAGAGACCACCTTTTGATATTGAAGTCGGAAAAGAGCAGCGCGCAGCAGCAAGTAAGGACTTCCCCGATTCGCTCAAACGTCAGCAGCAGTTTGCTTTCATGTTCAGCAGTATATCCTTTGGGCATGTTCTTTGTCCATATTAGATTAGGAATAAACAGCATCAATAAAAATATCAGTCCGATATATGAAAATCCCATATGCCCCATTATTTACGCACCTTCTTTTTACTTTATTTCGTTAAATTATATTAGAACGACGTTTTTTTTGCAACAAAAATTGCAGTACTGTTGTGGATTAGAAACAACACGGATGCTCTCTTATGCTTAAAACAATGGGACGTGATCTTAAAAATCCCATACCCCAAAGAATACAAAGCCTTTTGTTTTTTCCTATCCGGCCGTTTTTTTTCTGTAATTAAAAAGTTGGCATGATTCTTGCAAAACTATAGATAAAGGAAGAAAATAGCAGAAAGCTGGACAAGGAGTGAAAGTATGAGCAATAAAAAAAGAGTTGCCGTCCTGGGGGCCGGGAAAATGGGACTGGGAATCGCCCAGTTGTTTGCCACAAAAGGGCATGAAGTAAAAGTGATTTATGTTTACGACGATAAAACACGTTACGATGCCAGAGAAGTAATTCGGGGAAATCTGGAAGTGCTGGTGGAGAATCAGGTACTTACAAAGGAAGAGATTCCAGCTATTTTGGACCGGGTATCATTTGTAGATGAACCGGAAGAAATTGCAGATTTCGCAGATATTGTGTTTGAATGTATTGTGGAAAAGCTGGAAGTGAAACAAGAATATTTTGCAAGAATGGATGGTATTTTCTCCGAGAGCACGATTCTTGCCACCAATACTTCCGCGATCAGCGTTACAGAAATTGCAGAAAAGTCAGTACATAAAGAACGGATTATTGGAACTCATTATTGGAATCCTGCTTATTTGATTCCTCTGGTGGAGGTAATCCGAACGAAATATGTGTCAGATGAGGTAGTACAGGCAACCTATGACCTGCTGGCGGAGGCAGGGAAAAAGCCTGTAATTGTAAAAAAGGATGTACCGGGATTTTTGGCGAACCGGATGCAGCACGCACTGTTTCGGGAGGCCCTTTCGATTATTGAGCAGGATATTGCAGAGCCTAAGGATGTGGACGACGCCATCAAATATGGTTTTGGAATGCGCCTTGGAATTTGCGCTCCAGTGGAAGTGATGGATATGGGGGGATTGGATTTGACCTACAATATCCATGAATATCTGTTCCCGCATATTGAGAGCTCCAAGGAGCCGTCCCGCCTTTTGACCGATAACATCAAGGAAGGAAACCTGGGCTTTAAATCAGGAAAAGGCCTGATGACCTGGTCGAAGGAGGACGTGGCAAAGGCAAACAAGGAACTGACGGAAGGGTTGATTAAAGTAGCCCGGGCCCTTGACCGCCTGTAAATCATAAGGAAAGAGCGCAGAGGAGGAAAATCATGAGAAATGTAGTAATTGTGGCAGGCTGTCGGACTCCCATCGGAACGATTGGCGGGCAGTTTAAGACCTTGACTCCCTCGGAATTGTCCATTCCGGTAATGCAGAATCTAGTGTCCAGATCCGGTGTGGACGCGGCACTGATTGAAGACGTAATCTGGGGGTGCAACTATCAAAGAACCTATCTGGAAAATAACCTGGCCCGGGTGGCGGCAGTAAAAGCAGGACTGCCGGTGACAGTGCCGGGAATTACCATACATAGGAATTGTACGTCTTCCATGTCGGCGATTCAGATGGGCTATTATCAGATTAAGGCAGGGGAAGCAGACTGTATAATGGCAGGAGGAGCGGACAGCATGAGCACGGCGCCCCATATGGTATTTAATGCAAGGTACGGGCAGAAATACGGCCATATGGAGATGCGTGATTCCATGTGGGATTCTCTCACCAATCTGGGGGTAGGGCCCGCCATGGGGATTACGGCGGAAAATGTAGCCGATAAATATGGAGTTACCAGAGAACAGATGGATGCATATTCCCTGCGTTCCCAGCATCGGGCGGTAGCGGCCATTGACGAAGGAAGGTTCCGGGACGAGATTATTCCCATTACGGTATCTTCCAGAAAAGGAGATACCGTATATGATACGGATGAATATCCCAAGCGGAATGCTACACTGGAAGGCTTAGAACGGCTGCGTCCCTCTTTCAAAGAGGGAGGAAAGGTGACCGCCGGAAATGCTTCCGGCATGAATGATGCGGCGTCCGGCGTATTGCTGATGGAAGAAGAGAAGGCAAAGGAGCTAAAGTTACCGATTCTGGCCAGGATAGTAAGCACGGCTACCACAGGAGTAGAGCCGGAGTTAATGGGTATCGGCCCGATCAGCTCCACTAATAAGGCTTTGCAAAAAGCAGGGCTTACCATTGCAGATATCGATCTTTTTGAAATAAACGAGGCGTTTGCGGCTCAGTGCATTGCTTGTCAGAAAGAATTGGGAATTCCGGAGGAAAAACTGAATGTCAACGGCGGAGGAATCTCCCTGGGCCATCCGGTTGGGGCCACCGGTTCCAGAATCGTGATTTCCCTGATGTATGAGATGCGCCGCAGAAACGGCCGTTATGGCGTGGCAACCCTTTGCGCCGGAGGCGGTATGGGAACCGCTATTGTAATCGAGGTATGCTAAGGGCGCAGATTTTCTGAAAAAAGGCTGCATCCCGGCAGAAGAGGTGAGATATGAAAGATTTTCAGCTTTGTATTCCCACAAATATCATATTCGGGCACAACGCCCAGGCCCGGGCAGGAGAACTGACCGCTGCCTGGGGAACCTCCGCCCTGATTCTTTACGGAAGCCAAAGGATTGAAAAAAGCGGCCTTTTACAAGAGATTACAAGTCTTTTGGAAGAACATGGCGTTGCATGGGAAACCTTTGGGGGCATTTTGGAGAATCCTCGTCTGTCCCAGGCAGAGACAGCCTGTAAAATTGTCCGGGAAAAGAAAATTGACGTGCTTTTGGCTGTGGGCGGCGGAAGTGTTATGGATTTGGCCAAGGCGGTGAGTATCGGGTGTTTTCAGGAGGATGGGCCGTGGCAGTTTTATGAAGGAAAAGCGGTTCCCAAACAGGCGCTGCCCATGGGGGCGATTCCTACGATGGCAGCCACAGCCAGCGAAGCAAATCCGGTGTCGGTGCTTTTCAATGAGACGCTTCATAAAAAGACGGCCCTGCGCAATTCCTTGCTGTACCCCAGATTTGCCCTGTTGAATCCGGAATTAACAAAAACGGTGCCTTCGACTCAGACTGCAATGGGAGCGCTGGATATTTTCGCCCATGCATTTGAACGATATTTTCATTTGGGACAAAAAGGGACGCTGCGGACGCATTTGTGCACGGCAATCATGAAGACAATTACAGAAGAGCTTCCCAAAGTGCAAGGGCATCCGAAGGATTACGACGGACGGGCCCAGTTAATGTGGGCCGCCACCATGGCCCACAGTGATATGATAGGCTTTGAAGGAGTGTTTGCATGCCACGCCATGTCTCATGCGCTTACCGGGGAATTCAATATCCCTCATGGAGGAGCTCTGGCTATTTTAATGCCAGCATGGTGCAAATATATGCTGCCCCTTTATCCCAAGGATATGGCAGAATTTGCAGTCCGGGTGTGGAATGTGGACGACGAGGCGCTTAAAGAGGTATCCGCAGCCCAGGAGGGAATCTCCCGGTTTCAGGATTTTATCTGCCGAAGCGGCCTTCCCGTAACCTTACGGGAGGCGGGGATTGTCCATGCAGACAGCCAGGCGTTGGCCAGACAGGTTCTGGGGGAAAAAGGCCATATTGGAGAACCCTTCCACAGTCTTTCTCTGGAGGATGTTCAAAGGATTTTTGAATTGGCCAGAGGTTGAATCCTTGGAGTTACTAATTTTGGCATGGATTTTGCTAGTATAAATACATAGGGAAACAACAGGCGGCTTTCCAGAAGCGGCCCCCGGTTGCTGATATGCAGCGACAAAGAAACTGGCTCTAGCGCCAATTTTTAATAGAAATAAACGCTGGAGCCTATGAGAAAACAGGAGGAAAAACATATGGCAAAGAAATCATTGGTAGCATTGGCCAAGGGTACGGACATCCAGGAAAATGTTACACGGGTATTCGACTTGATGGGAGGCGTTACCAACGTCATCCGCAAAGGTTCCATTGTAGTGTTAAAGCCTAACGCCGGGCATGCAGAGCCCCCGGAAACATCCGTATGCACCAATCCGGAGGTTGTCCGCGCCGTGGTTCGGGAAGTAAAAAAAGCAGAGCCCAAGAAAATTATCATTGCAGAAGCGGCAGCCATCGGATGCGATACGCTGGAATGCTTTAAAGTCAGCGGGATTGAAGCAGTGGCAAATGAAGAGGGTGTGGAATTAAAGGATATTAAGCGGGACCAGGATCTGGTAAACGTAGCGGTTCGGGGATTCCGTTCCAATATTGACCACTTAAAGCTGCCCCGTTTCCTGATGGAGGCGGATCATTTGATTAACCTGCCTATTTTGAAAGCTCATGCCAGCATGGTATTTTCCGGCGCGCTGAAAAATATCAAGGGTGTGGTTCAGGATAAAGTACATATGCAGATGCATCAGCAGAATCTGACCATGGCTATGATGGACGTATGGAGCGCTTGCCGGGCGGACATCAATATTATGGACGCTATGCATGCAGCCAGCGGCTACAGCCCTCATATGCCGGTGCCCATTGATACCAATATGGTGTTAGGCTCCAAGGATCCGGTAGCTATTGACCGGGTAGCCTGTGAAGTGACGGGAATTGATACTACCTGCGTGGATTATTTCAGAGTTGCTGCAGAAACAGGTCTCGGAAATTATGATATGGACCAGATTGACGTAGTGGGCAATACCATTGAGGAATGCTATAAGAAAATGTGGATTCCTTATATCGGCGATATGAGTACGCGCTGGCCGGAATACGATGTGAAATGCGAGGGAGCGTGCTCCAGCTGTCAGGCGCTGCTGGCCATTAATATGGAAGAGCTGAAGGCTGTGGATGAATACGATAAAAATGCAGGAATGACCATTGTTATCGGCGGAAAGAATGAAATTCCCAAGGATATTCCGGACGGAAAAATCGTGCTTCACGGCAACTGTACCAAGAAATATTTGAAGGATCACCCTAATGCATACTGGATTTTAGGATGCCCGCCCAATGAGCCGGCTTTGTACCTTACCGTACAGAGAAAAGAGGTTATCAACGGTATGGGAGACCAGGAAGAGGAGATCATCCGTCCTTGTATGGCAAGAGACGCGGCGGTTTGGCGTGAATATGTATTCAAAGCAGCCGATAAATATTATGAAGAACATCCGGATGAAAAAGCTTAAAGGCAAGGTAATGTAACGTATGACTTCCGAATCCGTCTGGATCATGCAGTAAGAACGTCAGGAGGAGAAAACATGGATGATTATGTAGTCGTAGATATGGATGAAAAATTCCGTTCCTTAATGGATGCGATTTTTACCGATGAATTTATGCGGGAGAATACGAATTTTGAATCCTTTGAAGGATTTCGCTATTCCAGTGCGGTGATCGCCAACTGGAACGCGCCCCGCATGGTTTATTCCCAGCTTTTGATGGATGGGTTTGTTCGGGAGAGCACCCGGTTTAAAAGCTGGGATGAAATGGTAATGACGGCTGCGGACGCCAGATTTGGAAAACCGGAAGACGCAGCCTGAGATAAAGTAAAACGGGAAGGCAAAGGATTATCCTTTGTCTTCCCGTTTTTTGGGGTAGTCGATATCGTATTGTTTGATTTTTCTTGAAATGGTGGAAGCATTGATATTTAACTTCCGCCCTGCATCCCGCAGATTGTCGCAGGAAGCCAGTGTGGATTCCAGCAGCTGCTTTTCAAACTGGGCCACTGCCGTATTAAAATCGGTATTGGCAGGGGCGGGCTCTTGCTGCTGGGAAATATTTAACAGCCCGGTAATTACACTGTCGTCCACCTGGCCCACACCGGAGCTGCATAGTACCAGATATTCAATAATATTTTCCAGCTCCCGGATATTTCCCGGCCATTGATATTGGCGCAAATAGCCGAATTGGCGAGGGGTAAGTGCAAGGGGGCATTCGTATTTTTGACTGAAAATATCAATAAAATGACGGCACAGCTCTTCAATATCTCCGGTACGCTCCCGAAGAGGGGGCACATGGATGGGAATTACATTGAGACGGTAGTATAAATCCTGCCGGAAGACCCCGTCCTTGATTTTTTCTTTCAGATCCGAGTTGGTCAAGGCCAGAAAGCGGATATTCAGTTTAATGGGCTTTATGCCGCCGATACGGGTGATTTCCTGGGATTGGATGGCCCGAAGCAGCTTGACCTGCAGATCCATAGGCATGTCCCCAATTTCATCCAAAAGCAGGGTGCCGTTATTTGCTAATTCGAACAGGCCGGGCTTTCCTTTGCTATTGGCCCCGGAGAATGCTCCTTTTTCGTAACCGAATAGCTCGGATTCCAAAAGCTGGGCGGGAATGGAAGCGCAGTTGATTTTAATGAAGGGAGCTTTGTTCCGCTTGCTGTTGCGGTAGATTTCATCGGCTATGACTTCTTTTCCCACGCCGGATTCCCCGGTAACTAATATAGTGGCGTCAGAGGCTGCCACATGGCTGATTAACGTCCAGATGTTTGCCAAAGAGGTATCTTTGCCAATCATTTCTGATGAAGAGCTGTCCTTAGGGGCAGCGTTGGCGGCGGGCCGTTCTATTTGATGAAGTTCCTTCAAAAAAGCGTTAAAATCGTTTTTCAAAAGTTTCAGGGAGATAATGGGGCGGCTTAGGGCTACTACCTGGTGCAGATTACCTTCCTGATCGAAAATGGGAGTTCCGATGGCATAGCTCATCTGTGGCTTTCCGTCCTTTAATGCGGTGGAAAGACGGAAGGCCGGTTTTTTTGTCTTTAGAACGTCAGGAATGGATCCCCCGGTATAGACCTTATCCTTACCCGTCAGATCCCGGATGTTGTGATTTATTACCCGCTCTGGCTGAATGCCGGTGTTTTTGGTGTAAGCGGGGTTGACATAGAGGACGTTCCCTTGGTGATCTGTGATAAATACGCCGTCCTCCAGGCAATCCACTACTTTTTTGAAATCTACGTCTTTTTCCAAAAAATATTGAAGCTTCGCGTCAATAGCCTGAAGCTGCTGGGTGATGGCGGGTTCGGATGACTGTTCCATGGTATTGGAAAGCATATCTCGGATTTGACAGATTGCCAGATACTGATTCATGTGATGTCCTCCATTTCTGTAACTGATATAAATAGTATACCAAGAGAGGGGGATGTTGTAAACGGTTGTTTGAAAAATGCAACAGAACTTTCGATTGTGCAACGTATTTCCATAAAAAAGAAGCCGCGGATTTTTTGTGAAACCCGTGACTTCTTTTTTATTAAGAATTAATAAACGCCGTACTTATAAACTCTGTCGGGAACGTCTTTGTTGATTTTATCTTCGTCAATAAATGCAACGGCCCGGACAATGGTTCCGTCTCCCATGTACCATCTTAAGGGGAATGCACAGAACATGAATCTCTGTCCCTTTACTTTTTCAATGTCGCCGCCTAAGTTTTCAATACCCATAACGTTATTTCCAAGGAGTATTTCATGAACCGGCTCCCATTCCGGGAAATCTTCCAAAGGAGAGTGGCCGAATTCTTTGATATACTGCTCTACAATTCTGGGTACATAGGGACCTGGGCCGTGCTCAGCGGCATATGTATAAAGAATGTGGTCTAAAGCCTGAAGGTCGAAGCCTACGCCCTTTACCTTGTGGTCTACAAACCAGTGAGCGCCTTCAATGGATAATCCGGGGCTGTAAGCGAAATAGTCGTCGTTCTCTCCCCAGCGTTTATTCATACCGGTGCAGATTAATACCCAGTCGCCTTCCTTGATGCCGCCTTCTACCTTTTTGGCAGCGTTTTCGATGTCTTCTACGGTAATCAGTTCCCAATGGGTTTTGGGAATGTCCAGGCATACGGCCTCTCCATAATAATTTTCCAGAGGAAGCTCATGTGTATAAGGAGACTCCGGAATTACGTGGGAGGGTGAATCCGCATGTGTGGAATTGTGCATATGAAAGTCATTAAATGTTTGAAGCAGTCTGTAGTGCATTGGCATATGCTGTACACGGTCGATATGGAAGTCGCCGTTGGAGGGCCACAGGGGGTTGCCTCTGCCAAATGGATGAGATAAGTCAACAAGTTTTATGTTTCCCATGATAAAATCCTCCTTTAAAACTTTTTGATTATATATAAAGCAAATATGGTGCCAAGTTTTGGAGAAAGGGAATCATTTCTTCGTAAAAAAATATCCTGTCAAAAAATAGGAAAAAATGACAAAAAAGGAGGAATTCAGGGGTGTTTTTTGTGAAAAAATGTGATATTATGAAAAAAGAAATGAAAATAACGATGCAAAAGAGGATGGTTATGGAGTTAAAAGTTGAATTAGCCCAAAAACAGACACTTTCCCAACAGATGGTACAATCCATGGAAATCCTGCAGATGAGCGCCCAGGAACTGGAAGAATATATTGAAGGGCTTTCTTTGGAAAACCCTGTGATTGAGTTGGACGACAGCGGACGCTATGAAGCGGACCATCGTCGGGCCAGCCGCCAGGAGGATCTTCAGCGGAAGCTGGACTGGCTGGAATCTACGGATTTGCAGAACAAAGTATATTATCAGCAGGAGCGCAGAGAAGAGGAAGCCTGGGAGAACTGGCAGAGCGGCGGCCAGAGGGGAGAAGATTTGCAGGAATATCTGTTGTCCCAGCTTTTGTTTACAGAATATTCCCGTAAAGACCGGGCGGCAATTGAATTCATGGTTCAGTCTTTGGACGGACGGGGATATTTTACAGAAAAAATATCTTTTGTGGCAGGGCATTTCGGAATAACAGAAGAACATGCGGAAAGACTGCTGTGGGATATTCAGGCGTTGGATCCGGCGGGCATTGGGGCCAGAAACCTCCAGGAATGCTTGCTTTTGCAGCTTCAAAGGAAACGGGAAGGGATGCCATCGAAGGAGCAGCCCCAGGAGGAGTCTCTTTCGGAGATATTAGTATGTCGTTATATGGAGGAGATTGCCAAGAACCATCTCCATGGAATCGGGAAAGAGCTGCAGGTTTCTATGGAGGAGATTGCCGGCGCATGTGAAGAAATCCGCAGCTTGAATCCCAAGCCCGGCAGCGCGTTCAGCAGCCGGGAGCAGCTGCGTTATATCAGCCCGGACGCAATCGTGGTTAAGTTGGAAGAGAAGTTTGAAATTCTGGTGAATGAATATCAATATCCCCGATTTTCCATTAGCGATTACTATCAGGATATGATGAAGAGTACGCAGGATGCGGAGGCAAAGGAGTACCTGCAGAAAAAGGTTCGGCAGGCGGAGTGGGTGCAAAACTGCATTTCTCAGCGTTCCTCAACGCTGCTTCGGGTAGTCCGGGCATTGGTGGAATGGCAGCATGACTTTTTCCAATTCGGGCCGGGTCATAAGCGTCCTATGCGCCTTACCGATGTGGCGGAGGAATTGGAGATCCATGAATCTACGGTGAGCCGGACCATGCGGGGAAAGTATCTGCAATGTGCCTGGGGCGTGTTTCCCCTGAACTATTTCTTGACTTCCGTTGCAGTACGGGGGGATTTTCAGGAGGAAGAAAAGACGCCGGAGCAAGTGAAGCATTTGATTCGGCAGATTGTGGAGCAGGAGGATAAGAAAAAGCCCTGCAGCGACCAGGCGATCAGTGAACGTCTGGGAGATTATGGAGTGTCTATTTCCAGGAGAACCGTAAATAAGTATCGTCAGGAGATGAATATTCCGGATAAGAGCGGAAGAAAGCAGTGGGAATAGGAAAAAAGTGTTCTTTTTGATACAAGAAACCGCCGCGTTGGATCAGAGGATCTATCGCGGCGGTTTTTGGGCAAAGCTAAGGGGCGTCCTTGCAATAAAAGGACGACGTTGTTTTTAGTTTTCTTTTTGCTCATGGCCCAGCAGTTTTTTTGCAAATGCAAGAAGCTCCGGGCTGGTCTCCTGAACTATCAATACATCCCGTACCTGGGGAACGGCTTCCATGATTTCCTTTTTGATGACTTCTTCCGTGGTAATCATAGCAGAAGGGCATCCGGAGCATTTTCCCAAAAGCTTTGCCCGTACGATTCCGTCTTCCAAAGAGACAAGAGAGATATCTCCTCCGTGTTCCGCCAGCACCGGACGGATTTTTTCCTGTATCACACGTTCTATTTGATCCTTCATAGTTCCTCCTCATGATGCAGTTGGGGTGTTTTCTGTTGTAGCTTATTTGTCATTATAAAGGAAATGAGGCGGAAAAGCTACTGGTGATTGCAGAAAAATCCTGGTTCCCTTGTTGCACAGAAAAACATATGCAGTTGCGAAATGGAATTTGAAAAGTTGGCATGGAATTTGCGTAATAAAAAAGTAAAGAAAGGATGTGATTACAATGGCACTGATGACAGGTGACCAATATGTGGAAAGCATGAGAAAAATGAACCTTCAAATATATATGTTTGGAGAGAAAATTGAGAATCCGGTGGACAATCCCATTCTGCGCCCGTCTCTGAATTCCGTTAAAATGACTTATGATCTGGCTCAAATGCCGGAATATCAGGGGCTGATGACAACGACTTCCCACATAACCGGGGAGACGATTAACCGTTTTACCCATATCCATCAAAGCACGGAAGACTTAAAGAACAAGGTAAAGATGCAGCGTTTGTGCGGACAGAAGACGGCGGCCTGCTTCCAGCGCTGCGTAGGGATGGATTCCTTTAACGCCGTTTACAGCACTACATATGAATGTGACCAGAAGCATGGAACGTCTTACCATAAAAATTTCCTAAAATATCTGGAATATTGTCAGAAAAATGACTTGACGGTGGACGGAGCTATGACTGATCCCAAGGGCGACCGTTCCTTAGCTCCCCATGCTCAGGCGGATCCGGATTTGTACCTTCGTGTAGTAGAGCGTCGTTCGGACGGTATTGTGGTAAGAGGCGCCAAAGCCCACCAGACGGGTATTGTGAATTCTCATGAGGTGCTGGTAATGCCGACCGTTTCCATGCGGGAGGCTGATAAAGATTATGCGGTAGCGTTTGCAGTTCCTTCCGACGCAAAAGGAATCTATATGATTGTGGGCCGGCAGTCCTGCGATACCAGAAAGCTGGAAGGCTCTTCCCTGGATGTAGGAAATCCTGATTTCGGCGGTATGGAAGCATTGATTGTATTCGACGATGTATTTGTTCCCAACGAGCGGATCTTTATGGATGGAGAATATGATTTTTCCGGTATGCTGGTGGAACGTTTTGCAGGATACCACAGACAGTCCTATGGCGGCTGTAAAGTAGGTGTGGGGGATGTATTGATCGGCGCCAGCGCCGTGGCTGCGGAATTCAATGGAGCGGCCAAGGCTTCCCACATCAAGGATAAGCTGATTGAAATGATTCATCTCAACGAGACGTTATATTGCTGCGGAATTGCCTGCTCCAGTGAAGGTACGGAAACGGCTTCCGGGAATTATTTGATTAACCTTCTTTTGGCCAATGTCTGCAAGCAGAATATTACCCGGTTCCCTTACGAGATTGCCCGTCTGGCGGAAGACATTGCGGGAGGTATTATGGTTACGGCGCCTTCTGAGAAGGATTTGAGGGATCCTAAGATTGGCCCGGTATTGGAGAAGTATTTCAAGGGCGTAGCGGATGTGCCTACCATTGAAAGAATGAAGATTCTTCGTCTGATTGAGAATCTGACCCTTGGTTCTGCAGCCGTAGGATATCGTACGGAGTCCATGCACGGCGCAGGCTCTCCCCAGGCTCAGCGCATTATGATTGCAAGGCAGGGGAATCTGGAGGAGAAGAAGGCTTTGGCTAAGGCGATTGCCCATATTGAGGCGTAGTATATAGCTGCAAAGATACCGTCTCTTGTTGCATCAGCAGAAGAAGTTGTAAATATATCTATAAACGAAACAGAAGTGAAAAATAGAGTGTAAAGCCTGGATGGAATGGGAATACAGGCGTTACACTCTATTTTTTTAAAGAGCCGTTATTGAAAGTTTGCTCTGAAAACCCATGAATGGGCAAAACCTTTAGCGTTGCTTTAGGAAAGAGTGGTATAATAGAGACAGCATAACGGATTGGAGTGAGAGAGATGAAAATACTAATTGCAGAGGATGATACCAGATTACTGAAGTCCTTGCTGCATATCTTTACGTTGAACAAGTTCAGTGCAGATGGAGTGTCCGACGGAAAAGAAGCCTTGGAATATGCCCTCACAGGAGAATACGACGGACTTGTTTTAGATATTATGATGCCTGGTATGGATGGAATAGAGGTTTTAAGAGCGCTTAGAAAGGAAAATATTACAACCCCGGCGCTGTTTTTGACGGCCAGAACAGAGGTTTCCCAGAGGGTAGACGGATTGGATGCCGGGGCGGATGATTATCTGCCAAAACCGTTTTCAACGGCAGAGCTCTTGGCCAGAGTCCGGGCAATGCTCCGACGGAAAGAGAATTATACCCCGGAGCTTTTGACATTTGGAGGACTGACGCTGAATCGGTCTACTTATGAAATTTCCAGTCAGACAAACCGACAGACGCTAAGTGGAAAAGAGTACCAGATATTGGAAATGTTGATGGAAAAGCCGGGAATGATTGTCACAGCAGAACAGTTTTTGACGCATATCTGGGGGTGGAATACAGAAATTGATACAAGCTCTGTGTGGGTGCATATCTCGAATCTGCGAAAAAAGATGGACAAAATTGAAGCTCCTGTCAGCATAAGGTTTGTACGCGGCGCGGGTTATATTCTGGAGAAAGCGATATGATTTATCATTTGCAAAAGAAAGTCATACGCATATGCGGGGGTTCTGTACTTCTTGTATTTACGATAATCTTTGTTCTGATCTATAGTTTTAGCGCAAGACAGCTTAACGAAACAATGGATGCACTGACCGACCGGATATCGGATAACGACGGAAGATTTCCGGAATGGAGAGACGACAGAGGGAATCCGAGAATACCGGTGGGCGTACCGGATTTCATGACAATGGAAACGCCGTTTAGTACCCGTTTTTTTACCGTGCGGTTTGATGAAAGCGGCCGGATGGCGGATGTGGATGTGAGTTCGATTTCTGCAATTACTGAAGAAACGGCAAAGGAATATGGGCAAGAAACTCGTGAAAGAGGCCGGGAACGCGGCTGGATGGGAGACTACCGATATAAGCAGTATCCGTCGGAGCATGGAATGACGATTGTTTATGTGGATGGCAGTATGAACCGGTTTATGTCAAACAGGATGCTTTTAGCAGCAGGCATTGTGCTTATCGTCAGCGCTTTCGCCATTTGGATTATCGTAATATTTTTTTCAAAGCGCGCAGTCCGGCCGGTGGCGGAGAGTTATGAAAAGCAGAAACAGTTTATCACAGATGCAAACCACGAATTAAAGACGCCCCTGACTCTGGTAATGACAAATCTGGATATTCTGGAGGCAGAAATAGGACAAAATGAGTGGTTATCAGACATTCGCAGCGAAGGGGAGCGTATGAGTGCATTGGTGAACCAGTTGGTTGTGCTGACCAGGATGGATGAGGATAAGACAAATCTGGAAATGGGGAGTTTTTCTCTGAGCGATATGATAATGGACGTTATTTCAGAATTTCAGATGCTGGCCCAGGATCGCGGAAAATCTATGGAGGCACAGATTGATCCGAAGGCAGATTATGTAGGTGATGAGGCAGCGGTCCGCAGAGTGGTTTCCATTCTTCTGGATAATGCGGTCAAATATTGCGATAATGGAGGAAGTATCAAAATCAGGCTGGAAAAGAAGAAGCATTCGGTGTTTTATGTGGAAAACACATATGCAGACGTAGGGGAAACAGAGCTTGATAAGCTGTTTGACCGGTTTTACCGGGCGGACAAGGCAAGGACCTTTACCGGTGGGTTTGGAGTCGGGCTGTCCATTGCCAAAGCAATCGTAACTCAGCACAAGGGAGAAATTAACGCTTATAAAAAAGATACAGATCATATTGGGTTTAAAGTAATATGGCGGTAATAAATGACATTCTTTCATAGGGAAGCGACCACGATAGGGGTTGCTTCTTTTTTGATTCACAAATTTTTCACAGCTTTCTTTAGGCTGTCTTTAGGGTCGTTTTGTAAAATCTTAAAGATGAAAGAAGTTTGCTTGTGTTTATATGAGCAAATGACTGTGAAAACAAGTAAGGAGGGTCATTATGATCACAGTAGAGCATTTGACAAAATGTTATGGTGATTTCATGGCAGTGAACGACTTGTCTTTCCAGATTGAGGAGGGGCATGTCTATGGCTTTTTGGGGCCGAACGGCGCTGGGAAATCCACCACAATGAATATCATGACGGGGTGTTTGTCTGCAACGGATGGAACTGTCAGAATTAACGGCTGCGATATCTTCGAAGAGCCGCGGATGGCAAAAAAACTGATGGGATATCTGCCGGAGCAGCCGCCTTTATATATGAATGAGACGCCCATAGAGTATTTGAAATTTGTCGGCGCAGCGAAAGGTCTAAAGGGAAAGGAACTGGCGCAGCAGATAGAAGAGGTGATTGATCAGACTAAAATTGGAAGTGTCAGAAATAAATTGATTTTAGCATTGTCAAAAGGATATAAGCAGCGTGTAGGTATTGCCCAGGCGCTTTTGGGAAATCCCAAAGTGATTATTCTGGATGAACCGACAGTAGGCCTTGATCCCATCCAGATTATAGAGATACGTGATTTGATCAGGCAGCTTGGAAAAAGCCATACGGTTATTCTAAGCTCCCATATTCTGTCGGAGGTACAGGCGATTTGTGAAAAGGTACTGATTATTGCCAAAGGGCGGCTGGTAGCTTTTGACGCGCCGGAAAACCTGGAAAAACTGAGACAATCGTCAAACGGCATTGATTTTACAGTAGAAGCGCTTCCGGAGGAAACGGAGGAGATTTTGGAAACGCTGGGGATAAGCGAAGGATATGAGCTGAACGAGGTAGAAACGGGACTTTTAAAAATTCATGTGAAAGCTGATACGGATGATGTCAGGTCTGTATGCCGGCAGTTGTTCTTTGCATTTTCAGAAAAACAGAAGGCAATTGTTGAGATGGCTTCAAAGAAAGCAAATCTGGAGGACGTCTTTATTGAACTGACGGAAGGGGATGATTCTTTAGAGGAAGGTGAGGTGGAAAAAGAGTGATTGCCGTATGGAAGCATGAGCTGTCGGGTCATTTTCATTCACTGACAGCCTATATTTTTTCAGCGTTTCTCTTGGCCTTTGTAGGTCTTGGGGCGATGCTTTATAACATTCAGTCGGCAGTGGCAAATTTTGAGTATGTGCTGAGCTTTGTATGTCTTGGCTTTGTGGTGATCATCCCGATTCTGACGATGAGGGTGGTTGCAGAGGAGCGCAGGCAGAAAACAGATCAGCTCTTATATTCTTTGCCTATTACGACATCGCAAATCATTATCGGGAAATATCTGGCTCTTTTAATCGTGTATCTGGCGCCCCTTGTGATTATTTCCTTTTATCCGCTGATTTTTTCCAGGTTTGGGGAGGTTTACCTGTTGACGTCCTACGGTGCTATGTTTGCTTTTTTTATGATGGGAGCGGCGTTTATGGCCGTTGGCACGTTTATTTCTTCTTTGACGGATAATCTTGGTTTTGCCGCTGGAATCGCTATTCCGGTAATTCTTTTCAATTATTACAGTGTATCATTGGCCGAGTATGTATCCTCTACGGCAATCGGTTCTGCTGCTGCGCTGATTGTGGCTGCGGTTATTCTCGGATTTGTAATCCGGCATTTGACCAGAAATGACAGACTGGCTTTTGGCATCGGTGCAGTTCTTTCCATTGTCGTCGCCGGATTGTATGTGATGGACAGTGCCGCCTTTGAAGGCCTGCTTCCGGATATTATGAAAAAACTCTCATTGTTTGAGCGTTTTTCCAAATTTGTGAATGGTGTGTTTGACCTGACAGGGATTATTTATTATTTGACAGTAATTGCTTTCTTTCTGTTTCTGTCCGTGCAGTCTCTTGAGAAACGGAGGTATAACTGATGAAAAAACGGATTTTTAAAGATGGGCAAAAAAAGCAGTATATCCGCCAAAGCCAGATTGCATTAAAGGGGGGATCTTATTCGCTGATATTAACAGGAATCGTATTGGCAATTCTGACTGCGGTAAATGTTCTGGCAGCCGTACTGCCATCCACATGGACACAGTTGGATATCAGCTCTGCAAAGCTGTATTCCATTACCAGCAATACAAAAGCAGTGGTTCATGCATTGGAAAAGGATGTGACAATTTACTGGGTAGTTCAGGCGGACAAAGAAGATGATATTATTGAAAATCTGTTGGCAAAATATGAAAGTCTTTCAGAGCATATTAAAGTAGTAAAGAAAAATCCGGACGTCTATCCCACATTTACACAGCAGTATACTTCAGAAACTGTTCCGAATAACAGCTTAATTGTCCAGTGCGGAGATAGCAGTCGGTATATTAGCTATGAAGATATCTATCTGACAGAAGCAGATATGACCAGTTATTCCTATACAACCTCTTTTGACGGCGAGGGCGCCATTACTTCGGCGATTGATTATGTAGTCAGCGAAGATCATCCAAAGCTCTATATAACAGAGGGACATGGGGAGTCGGAGCTTTCCGCCGTATTTACAGAGCAGATTGAAAAACAGAATATAGAAACGGTTACATTCACTCTGTTAAATGCAGATACGGTGCCAAAAGAAGCGGACGTGGTGTTGATTTATGCGCCAACCAGTGATATTTCTCAGGAAGAAAAGGATATGCTGGCGGAATACATTGCAAACGGCGGCAAGCTGATGGTAATGGCAGGACCGGTGGAGAAAGGGGCATTGACAAATCTGTACAGCCTGCTTGGAGACTACGGCGTGGCGGCGGAAGAAGGGATTGTGGTAGAAGGCGACAGGGATCATTATGCGTTCCAGCAGCCATATATTCTCCTGCCGGAAATGGCAGATCATGAGATTACAAACCCTTTGGCAGAGGGAAATTATTATGTAATTATGCCGATTGCGCTGGGATTAACCGTTACAGATACGTCAGGCTCTGTCATCCAGCTTTTGACCACGTCGGAAATAGCTTATAGTAAGTCTGCCGGATATGCGATTGAAACATATGAAAAAGAAGAAGGAGACGTGGATGGGCCGTTTGCAACAGCGGTGTCTGTTGATTGTGGCGGCGGAGGACAGATAGTATGGTTTGCATCCTCTAATTTTCTTGATGATATGTATAATGCTTATTCCTCTGGTGCCAATCTGGATTTGGGCATGAATGCGCTTTCTTTCATGATCGGTGAACGAGAAGCAGTAGCAATCCGGAGCAAATCTTTAAATTATAGCTACCTGACGATAAATGAGTCTACGGCATCCTACCTGAAAGTAATGATGATTGGCGTTTTTCCGCTGGCATTCTTAGGATATGGCGTCCATGTAATGGTAAGCAGAAGGAGGCGGCAAAATGAAACGATTTAAACGCTTATATGTATTATCCGGGATACTGGTTGTTATTTGTGGCGTGACTTTTTGGGTCGGCAGGTATGAGCAGCGAAAGGAGGAAATTAAAAACAGTGATGAAATCATCCTGGAAGTAGCAGCAGAGGATGTGACGGCGCTTTCATGGGAATATGATGAAACAAAACTGGCGTTCCATAAGGATGAAACGTGGATGTATAATGATGATGAGACTTTCCCCGTCAGCGAAGAAAAGGTGAAGGAGCTGCTGGAACCGTTTGAGTCTTTTGGCGTGTCCTTTATGATTGAAAATGTGGAGGATTATAGCCAGTATGGACTGGATGATCCGACATGCCGTATTCAAATAGAAACGGCAGAAGAAAGCTATGAGGTGGAATTGGGCGGCTATAGTACCATGGATGAGCAGCGGTACGTATCCATTGGAGACGGCAATGTGTATCTGGTATCCACAGATCCGATGGGAACCTATGAGATTGAACTGAAAGATATGATTCTGCATGATGAAACACCTTACATGAATCAGGCGGATAACATTACATTTGCAGGAAGTGAAAATTATAGTATTGTCTACCAAGAAGAAAGTGATGCCGCTTATCATGAGGATGATGTTTATTTCGTCAATGATGAGAACGAGTACCTGCCTTTGGATACGAATACCGTAAAGAGTTATTTTTCCGCTATCAGCAGTCTGGGGTTACGTAATTATGTGTCTTACAATGTAACAGAGGAAGAATTGGCCGTCTACGGATTGGATGATCCGGAATTGACAACGACTATAGAGTATGTGGTGCAGGAGGAGCCAGGAGAGGATGGCAGTACAAAAGAAGCTGAAGAGAAGTCGAAAACGTTTGTGATACATGTTTCCCGTTCTGCAGAAGATAAAGAAAAAGCAGCAGAATCTTTGGGGGAGGCTGACACATCGGAAGAAGCTGATACAGAAGGAGAGTCTGTGCCTGCCTATGTACGGATTGGGGAGTCTCAGATTGTCTATGAGATTACAGAAACGGAATATGAATCCTTAATGGCAGTATCTTATAACGAGCTGCGTCATCAGAAGATCTTCTGGGCTGATTTTGACAAGGTAACCCAGATTGACATTTCTCTGGAGGATCAGACATATACTTTGATTTCCAAGGAAGAAGGAGAAGAAATTGTATGGTCTTATGGAGAAGAAGAGATTGCTATAGATGATTTTAGGACGGCGCTGGCAGCCCTTACGGCAATGGAATTTAAAAACGAGGATGTGGGTGATAAAGAAGAAATCAGCATGACGCTTCATTTGAATGATGAAAACTATCCGACAGTACACATTGGCCTGTACCGACGGGACGGGGATACCTGTATGGCTGTAGTTGACAGTGAACCGATAGCCGTTGTGACAAGAAGCAAAGTTGTGGACTTAATAGAGAGCGTAAATGCCATTGTACTGAATTAGGAATCAATGTATTTCTTGAAAATCTCAGTTTGACCAGTGATGTTATTTTAACATAATTCGGAGCCGTTATTGCAATCTGATTTTTGATATTCTATAATAGGAAATGGCAATTTATAATTAGACTAAACGAAGTTTAGGAGGAATACGTATGGATCGTTTTAAGAAGGTGTATCAGCAGGGAAAGATTAATGTGGTTGAAATTTGGGTTGATACAGAAACCGGTGTAAACTATGTGTTTCATAAGGATGGATATGCAGCAGGTTTTACGCCATTGCTGGATAAAGAGGGAAAGCCGGTAGTAACGCCTTAGCTTTTAGAGCAAAAAAACGGGGCAGGCAACTATGACATTAAATAGAATCAGGATTTTGTGGGTTTTCTTTCCGTCTTCATTGACTTAAAGTGTCGAACTGTGTATAATCAAGGGTATGAAGCACATAGGCGATTTTAGAAAGCGGGGGTTATATGAAGGAAAAAAGAAATACCGGCTCACAAAAAAGAAAAGGTTTTCGCAGCCTGACGGCTATGTTAATATCGATTATCTTTATCATGGTTGCCATCCCTACCATAGGTTTGGCATGTCTTGGGATTTTTTATTTGCGTCAATCCATGGAGGAATCTTTTCAGTTGTATGAAGAATCCATGACGGACGGGTATAAAATGGAGATCAAGTCCCAGGTACAAGGGGCATTATCAGTGATACAGAGTTTCTATGACAGGAGCCAAAACGGCGAGTTGACAGAAGAAGAAGCAAAAAAAATGGCTGCGGAAGCAGTGCGCCATATGCGTTACCGGGACGACGCGTCCGGATATATATGGATTGACGGGGCGGATTATGTATTGGTCATGCATCCGGTGTTGACGGAACAAGAAGGTACGAACCGGTACGACCTGACAGATCAAAATGGCGTTAAAGTAACCCAGAGCGTAGTATCCGTTGCAAAAGGCGGGGGAGGCTACAATGAATTTTACTTTACCAAATCAGACGGAGTGACGGTTGCGCCTAAGATCGCTTACGCCGAGATGTTTGAACCTTGGGGATGGGCAGTTGCCACAGGAAATTATGTAGACGACATGAATGAAAAAATCAACGGCATGAAAAATAATATTGAGAAGGAATTTTCCACGATGCTGTTGATTTATGGGGTTGCGGCAGTTATTATGCTGATTGGAGCCCTTGTGATTTCTACTTGGGGCGGACTCAGAATTACAAGAGGCATTAAGATGGTAGAAGGAAATCTCCGTCAGGCTTCTGCGGGAGACTTAAGCTTTTCTGTAAATCCTATTCTTTTGAGACGTGCCGATGAAATTGGGGAAATGGCGCGGTCTTTGGAGAATGTAAGGCAGTCTCTGGCGTCTATGCTTGGCAGTGTGATGCATACCGGAGAGACGTTGAATCAGAGCAGTGAAAAATTCAGCGAGAAGTTCAATTATATAACAGAGAGTATTATGAATACCAATAAAGCCATTGAAGATTTGGCTTTAGGAGCTACCAACCAGGCCAACGAGACAGAGACGGTGAACGATAAAATCACAGAGCTGGGCAATGTGGTTGAAGTGGAAAAGAATGATGTGAATAAGCTGGAAGAGACCGTATCGGCTATGACAAAGCATACCGCCGGGGCTTCTGAAAGCATCCAGGAACTGGATCGTATTACTAAAGTAACCATTGACACCATTCATATGGTATCTGAACAGACGAATAAGAATAACGACGCCGCTGCCAATATTAATAAAGCAGTGGAAATCATCAAGGGATTGGCGGCCCAGACAAATCTTCTTTCACTGAATGCCAGTATAGAAGCTGCCAGAGTTGGAGAGGCTGGAAAGGGATTTGCCGTAGTTGCAGAAGAGATTCGGAATCTTTCCGAGGAGTCTTCCGGCAATGCAAAAGAGATTGAAGGAATCGTAAAGGAGCTTACCGATAATGTGGAGATTTCTGTCAGCAAAATGCAGGAAGTAACAGACAATGTTCAGAAGCAGCAGAAGTGCTTGGATGAGACAAGGGAATCCTTTGAATATTTGATTCGGGAGGTTTCTCTTGTGGAGGAAGCCACAAAAGAAATCGGCGGGCAGACGGAGATTTTGAATTCTTTGAAGCAGATTGTTACGGATTCTGTTAATAATCTGGCCAGCGTGGTGGAAGAAAACGCGGCTTCCACAGAGGAAACCAGCGCCAGCATGACATTATTATCTCAAACGATTGAGGAATGTACACAAGACACCCAGGGATTGGTAGAGTTGAGTCATCGTCAGAGTGAACAGGCCAGCAAATTCCAGTTATAGAAGAAAATAGAATAAAAATTTCAGTAGCAGAGAAAGAATCCGGTTTTGCCGGATTCTTTTCTATGGACCTCTTACCTCCAGTGGACAAGGGGACTGTTACAATTACTAATCACTATTCTGAAAAAAATGGAATATCATGTCAATAGTGTCAATGAAACAGGAAAAATTCTCCTTATTTTTTATTTGCAAGATACGGTATACTACATGTATAATAAAAAAGAAATATACAGACAACTGCTTTTGAAAGCAAGCGGTATCACACGTAGAAAAGAGGAACAACATATGGGAGGTTTTTTTGGCGTAGCTTCGCAGCAGGATTGCGTATTTGACTTGTTTTTTGGAATAGACTACCATTCCCATCTTGGCACAAGACGCGGAGGAATGGCTGTGTACGGAGAAGCAGGCTTTAACCGGGCGATTCACAATATTGAAAATGCTCCATTCCGAACCAAATTTGATAAAGACGTGAACGAGATGAAAGGATGGTTTGGGATTGGATGTATTTCTGACTATGAGCCCCAGCCCTTGATTGTGCGGTCCCATCACGGCACCTATGCAATTACCACGGTGGGCAGAATCAATAACAACCGTGAACTGGTGCAGCAGTTGTTTGACAGAGGTCATTCTCATTTTATGGAACAAAGCGGGGGAGAAATCAATGCCACGGAGCTGGTAGCATCCCTTATTAATCAGAAAGAGCATTTGGTAGAAGGGATTCAGTATGCACTGGAGGTGGTGGATGGCTCCCTATCGCTGCTTTTGATGAACAGTACCGGGCTGTATGCCGCCAGAGATAAATATGGAAGGACGCCTGTGGTGATAGGCAAGAAGGAGGATGCGTTTTGCGTATCATTTGAGGATTTTGCGTACCGTAACCTGGGATATGCAGATTATAAGGAATTGGGCCCCGGCGAGGTAGTCGTGGTAACGGATAAAAATTGCATTACCATGGCAAAGCCAGGCGAAGCGCTGAAAATCTGCACTTTTTTATGGGTATATTATGGATATCCGGCAAGCTCCTACGAAGGGATGAACGTGGAGCAGATGCGGTACCGGTGTGGAATGAAGATGGCCAAACGGGATGACGTTGCTCCGGATATTGTAGCGGGAGTTCCGGATTCCGGCGTCCCCCATGCCATTGGGTATGCAAATGCGTCTGGAGTGCCGTTTTCCAGACCCTTTATTAAATATACTCCTACCTGGCCCCGTTCTTTTATGCCTACCATTCAAAGCAAACGAGATTTGATTGCCAAAATGAAGCTTCTGGCAGTGGAAGATCTGATCAAAGGAAAAAGTATGATTTTGGTGGATGATTCTATTGTCCGGGGAACGCAGCTTCGGGAGACGGCGGAATTTCTTTACCAGAGCGGCGCGAAAGAGGTGCATGTGCGTCCGGCTTGCCCGCCTATTTTATATGGGTGTAAGTATTTGAATTTTTCCCGATCCACTTCTGATATGGATTTGATTACCCGCCGGGTGATTGCAAGGCTGGAACAGGGCAATGTAACAGAAGAAGTATTAAAAGAATATGCGGATCCGGAATCTGAGAAATATGAAAAGATGGTGGAAGAGATTCGAAAAGAGCAAAAGTTTACAACTCTTCGCTTTAACCGGCTGGATGATATGTTAGAGGCCACAGGCCTGGACAAATGTAAGCTTTGTACGTATTGTTGGAACGGGGAAGAATAGAAGGACAAAGTAGTTAGACCGCGAGTTTGAAAAAACAGCGGAGCAAGGATGCTGAAAAAAGGAAGTAAAACATTGGATAAACATACATTTATTGAGACACTGCATTTGGTACAGGAGGTTTCTAAAACGGCAGAAGAGCCTTTGGATAAGGATACGGTACTGGGATATTTTCGGGATATGGAACTATCCCCACAGCAACAGGAGATGATTTACCAGTTTCTGCTGCATCCCAAGCAGGAAGAAACTGATTTGCCAGAGACAGCTTGGAATCATGAAAATAGCAGCCAGGAGCTACAGGCGGAAGAATCCCACCAGGAAGGTGAATGGTACCGTAAATTACTGGCAGGAGAAGATTCTGTCATAGAGGGGATATCCCGCGTTTGGCTAAAACGGGTGATAGCTGTTGCAGAAGAATATAAGGATAAAGGTGTTTTGCAGGACGACTTGATTCAAGAAGGCAATCTGGGGCTTTTAATGGGATTGCATGAGCTGTCCCGTCAAAGAGGCGGGAACCTTCCCAAAGACCAGGAACAGGAAAGGGCTGTCCGCAGCTATCTTCTGGAAAAAATCAGGAATGCAATGGAGCGTTATCTTGGGGAGGAAAACGGAGAAGAGCTGCAGAATAAAACGATTCTGGCGAAAGTTTCTCTGGTCCATGAGGCCAGAAAGCTGCTGACAGAAGAAGAAGGAAAAAGCCCCACAGAACAGGAGATTGCAGAGTACACCAAAATCCGGACGGAAGAAATCAGGGATATCTTATCCCTGATTAAGGAAAAACAGGAGTGAGCGTATGCTTCCAGAAGATTTTTTGGAGCGAATCAAGGGGATGTTGAAGGAAGAATATCCCTTGTTTCTGCAGAGCTATGATAAAGAACCATGTCACGCTTTGCGTATCAATACATTGAAATGCCACAGGGACCATTTTCTGGAGAAAGCGCCTTTTCAGCTTGCAGAGGTGCCCTGGAGCCAGACAGGATATTACTATGATAAGGATGACAGGCCGGGCCGTCATCCTTATCATGATGCAGGGGTCTATTATATTCAGGAAGCCAGCGCCATGGCGCCGGTGGAATACTTAGATCCCCGGCCGGGAGAGCGCATTTTGGATTTGTGCGGGGCTCCTGGAGGAAAAAGTACCCAGATTGCAGCAAAAATGAAGGGGCAGGGAGTTTTGGTCTGTAACGAAATTCATCCTGCCAGGGCAAAAATTCTTTCTGAAAATATAGAGCGCATGGGGGTGTGCAATGGAATTGTCACCAATGAGACGCCTCAGAGACTGGCGCAGGCGTGGGCAGGATATTTTGACCGCATTTTAGTGGATGCCCCATGCTCCGGGGAAGGAATGTTCCGGAAGAACCCCAAAGCATGGGAAGAATGGAGCCTGGATCATGTTCAGATGTGCGCCAGGCGGCAGCAGGAGATTCTTTCCTCTGCGGCAAGGATGTTAAAGCCAGGGGGCAGACTGGTGTATTCCACCTGTACCTTTGCGCCGGAAGAGGATGAAGGGACGGTTGTTCATTTTCTGGAGGAGCATCCGGAATTTTTTGCGGTATGTCCTCACCGGTATCCGGGGATGGAGCCTGGAACCCCTACATGGGTACGGGGCTGCGTTCACGAGGAAGAAAAGGAAAAGGCGCTTTTGAGGACCATACGTCTGTGGCCTCACAAAATAAAGGGAGAAGGTCATTATTTGGCCGTATTGCAAAAAGAGGGCGCCATAGACCAAGGGAGGGAGAGAAACAAAAGCCTGCTAAAAGGAATTTCAAAGAAAGCCTGCAGGGAATATCTGGAGTTTCAGAAGGAGCATTTAAAGGAACTAGATTTTTCCGGAATTTATGTGATGTTTGGGGAGCAGTTGTATTTGGCGCCGGAGGGAACTATGGATTTGGCCGGACTGAAGGTACTGCGTCCAGGACTTCATCTGGGGACGGTAAAAAAGAATCGTTTTGAACCCTCCCACGCCCTGGCGTTGGCGCTGCATACCAACCAGGCCGTTCATGTGTTGGATTTGCCCTGGGATTCTCAGGAAATTTTGGATTATTTGAAGGGACTTGCCCTGAACGTTCAGGGAGAACAGGGCTGGTATCTCATTGCGGTAGACGGATTTAGCATTGGCTGGGGTAAGCTCAGTAAAACTTCCATGAAAAATCATTATCCCAAAGGGCTGCGGCGGATGTGATACAAGCTCTGACAAAACCCTCGCTGTCACTTCCCCGAAGGGAGGAAATGTATAAATCTAATTTCCCGGAATAAAATAAATGGAAAGGGGGATGTACATGACCATATTCCATTTATTTTCACTTCTGGGGGGCTTAGGACTGTTTTTGTACGGCATGTGGATGATGCGGGAACATTTGAATGACGGGGCCGGAGGACGGTTCAAGGAGATGTTAAGAAAAATGACTGCCACAAGGCTTCGGGGATTTCTGGCAGGGATTGGGATTACGGCGGCTTTGCAGTCTTCTTCCGCAGTGATGGTGCTTTTGGTAGGACTGACAGATGCAGGAATGTTATCTTTGCAGCAGGGAATTGGCGTGATACTGGGCGCGAATATCGGGACTACGGTTACTTGCCAGCTCATCGCTTTGGATGCCATGGGTTTTGCTCCGCTTTTGGCCTTTGTAGGTATTATGCTGTTGTTGTTTGCCCCGCAAGAGCGGTGGAAACGCCGGGGCGGAGTAGCGGCGGGGATGGGCGTTATGTTTATCGGCCTTACAATGATGGGGGACGCCGTGAGGCCTTTGGAGGAAGAAGAATGGTTTCTGGGAATTTTGTCCGCCTGCAAGCGCCCGGCGGCCGGAATTTTTGCAGGGACAATGGTTACGGCCCTGCTTCAGTCCTCTTCCGCCTCCATTGCCATTCTTCAAACCCTGGCCAAACAGGGGCTGACGGATATTCATCAGAGTATTTATATTGTGTTTGGGCAGAATATGGGCACCTGTGTCACCGGATTGTTGGCGGCGGCAGGAGCAGGAATCCATGCTAGGCAAACGGCGGTTGTGCATTTGTTGGTAAATGTGCTGGGAACCATTTTATTTTTGTTTCTGACCTGGCTGCTGCCGGTGTGCAGTTGGGTGGAAGACTTGGCGCCGGGGAATGGAGCTAGGCAGATTGCAGATATACATACGGTATTTAATGTTGTGACCTCGCTTGCATTATTGCCTGCGGCAGGGGGACTGGCAAGACTGTCACAAAAGCTGGTGCCGGAGAGAGGAAGGCGCAGTTAAGAGTGTTTACGATATATGGAAGGAGTGTTTTATGGATTGGATAGAATTTTTTAAAGCGGTCATTCTTGGAATTGTGGAGGGTATTACCGAGTGGCTTCCAGTAAGCAGTACCGGACATATGATTTTAGTGGATGAGTTTCTGAAGCTGAATGTTACAGATGAATTCCGGGAAATGTTTTTTGTAGTAATCCAGCTTGGAGCCATACTTGCGGTAGTTTTACTGTACTTTTGGAAGCTGATTCCTTTTTCCAGAGAACAGGGCAGGATTCGGGTAAAAAAAGAAACGGTGTCCATGTGGTTTAAAATTGTGGTGTCCTGCATTCCTGCGGCGGTGGTAGGGATTCTGTTCGACGATGTGATTGACCAGCTGTTTTATAATTGGCGGACCGTGGCCTTGATGCTGATTGTGTTTGGCGTTTTATTTCTTGTCATTGAAAGGAAGAACCGAGGTCAAAGGCCGGTGATGGATTCCCTGGAATCCCTGACCTATCAGGCGGCAGTGTGGATTGGAGTGTTTCAGCTGATAGCGGCCGTATTTCCGGGAACGTCCCGTTCCGGGGCCACGATTTTGGGAGCGCTGCTGATTGGCGTGTCCCGGACGGTGGCGGCGGAATATACGTTTTTTTTGGCGATACCGGTGATGTTTGGCGCCAGCGCCTTAAAGATTTTGAAATTTGGACTGCATTTTACCTCCCAGGAGGCAGTGATTTTGGCGGCAGGTTTGATTTCCGCTTTTGTGGTTTCCGTTTTGGCGATTAAATTTTTGATGGGTTATATCAAAAAACATGATTTTACGGCATTCGGCTGGTATCGTATCATACTGGGCGGGGCAGTAATCCTGTATTTTGGGGCTATTTTGTAGAGGGGCCAGTGAAACGTGGGAAGGCAGAACACCTACAGGAAGAGATGGAGAATCTATGGAAAAACATGATATATTAAAGAACAAGTATTACTTGTATTTGACGGAATTTTTTGCAGGAATGTCCGTAATGGCGGTGGAGTTAGGGGCCAGCAGGCTTCTGGCTCCCTATTTCAGCTCGTCCCAGATTGTATGGACAATTATCATCGGTACGATTATGATTGCCATGGCGCTTGGGAACATCTGGGGCGGAAGACGGGCGGACAAAAATCCAAATCCGGACAAGCTGTATGGACGGCTGTTGATTGCGGCAGTTTGGATTGCAGCCATCCCGTTGCTGGGAAAATATGTAATCCTGGGGATTTCCGGGATTCTTGTACTTACCGTGAGCAGCCATTTTCTGGTGATTGCGGCTTTTTTGGCGTGTATGGCAGTATTTGTATATCCCCTGTTTTTATTGGGAACAGTGACGCCTTCCCTGGTAAAATATACGGTGGACAGCCTTTCAGACAGCGGAAAGACGGTAGGGACCCTGGGGGCTTTTAACACCATCGGAAGTATTATTGGAACGTTTCTTCCTACGTTTGTTACCATCCCTGCGGTGGGGACGGCGGTGACATTTTTGATTTTTTCCGGTGTGCTGCTGTTGTTGTCGCTGGTTTATTTTATCAGCAAAGGGAGGAAACGAATTTCTTGCATCCTGGCGTCGGGCTTGTTTTTTCTGTGCAGTATTTTTGGCCATTCCGGCAGCTTTGCATTTTGGGAGAAAAGCCTGGTCTATGAAGGAGAATCCATTTATAATTATCTCCAGGTGAAGGACATGGGAAACAGCGTGATTCTTTCCACCAACGTACTGTTTGGCGTCCAGTCTGTGATGATGAAGGAAGATGAGCTTACGGGAATGTATTATGATTATGCCCTGCTTGCCCCTGCCTTGGCGGACGCTAAGGAGGGAAGTGAGATTCTGGTGCTGGGGATGGGAACCGGAACCTTTGCAAAACAGTGCATGAAATATTTTCCGGGAGCGAAGGCAGAGGGGGTGGAGATTGATGAAAAAATTACCCGGCTGGCCAGGGAGTATTTCGCATTGCCGGATTCGGTGGAGGTAGCCACTTATGACGGCAGGGCGTATCTGGCGGCTGTAGATAAAACCTATGATGTGATTATGGTGGACGCCTATCAGGACATTACCATTCCCTTTCAGATGTCGTCCTTGGAATTTTTTACTATGGTGAAGGAGCATCTGAAAGAGGACGGGGTTATGGTGGTGAATATGAATATGCATTCCAAGGAAGAAGGGAATATCAATGATTATTTATCCGATACCATTGCCTCGGTATTTCCCTGTGTCACTACGGTGGATGTGTTTGGCTCCACCAACCGGGAGCTGTTTGCCAAGAATCAGGGGATTGATTACGAGAAGCTTCACGGTACGCTGGATAATCTGGCTTCCCGGGAATTGGCAGACATGCTGAAGGACATTTCAGGAAAACTGGTTCCGTATGAAAAAGGAGAATATCTTTTGACGGATGACAAGGCGCCGGTAGAGCTGTTGGGGATGCAGGTGATTGACAGCCTGATTCAGGATGAAATCGGTTATTATAAGGAAATCTTCCAGGAAGAAGGCGTGAAGGGATTGTTGGAGTGAGAGGTGACGGTATGAATATTTTGGTGATTGACAGCCAGGGAGGCGGCATGGGCAGGCAGTTGGTGGCCGCAATCAAAGGAAATTTTCCCATGGTAACGGTGACGGCAGTAGGTACGAATGCCGCCGCAACCACCGCCATGCTTCGGGCCGGGGCGGATCAGAGCGCTACGGGGGAGAATCCGGTAATCGTATCCTGCCGTCATGCAGATATTATTGTAGGCCCGGTGGGAATTGTGATTGCAGACGCCATGATGGGAGAGATTACCCCGGCTATGGCGGCGGCAGTAGGGCAAAGCCAGGCAAAACGCCTCTTGATTCCCGTGAATCATTGTGATAATATAGTAATAGGCGTATCGGAATTGTCCATGAGCAGGCTGGTGGAACAGACCATAGAGCAGATTCGGGCCTTGCTTTAACGAGGACAGAAGGGATACCGGAGAGCGTTTGCAATCAGAGGCGTCAGAAGGACTCCGGCAGAAGCCGGATAGATTATGCAGAAGCATAAAGAAGCGAAGGATAGTTGCAGACGGCAGAAGAGAAAGACATAAGGTGAAGTGTGCCAGGAAGGCGGGAGATCTCCAAAGGGGATGCCCGCTTCTTTTTTTGGAGGAAAAGAGATATGAAGAAAAAAAGATACCATATCCTGCTGACAATCTGTCTTATGGCAGGCATGGCGGCAGGATGCGGGAAAACGTCCCAGGAAAGCAAAAATGGGGCGGAAACACTACAGGAAACAGAAAAAAGCAGCCGGGCCAAGGAGGCTTCAGTAATCGTTACCATGCCTACTTCCTCGGAACCGGAGGCAGGCTTTGACCCGGTATATGGATGGGGAGCAGGAGAGCATGTCCATGAGCCGTTGATTCAAAGCACACTGCTGCGCACCAATGAGAAGCTGGAATTGGAGCAGGATCTGGCAACGGATTACCAGGTGTCGGAGGACGGTTTGTGCTGGACGGTAACTATCCGGGAGGACGTGAGTTTTACGGACGGGGAGCCTTTGACCGCAGCAGACGTGGCCTTTACATATAATACTTGCCGGGATAACAGCAGCGTCAATGATTTTACCATGTTAAAAGAGGCGGAGGCAACAGGGGATTATGAAGTAAAATTCCATTTAAACCGGGCCTATTCTATCTGGCCGTATACCATGGCAAATGTGGGGATTGTGCCGGAGCACGCATACGATGAGTCTTACGGAACAAATCCCATTGGTTCCGGCCGGTATATGCTGAAGCAGTGGGATAAAGGGCAGCAGGTAATTTTGGAGACAAACCCGGATTATTATGGCACAAAGCCGGGTATTGACCGGGTGACGGTACTTTTTTTGACGGAGGAGACGGCCTTAGCGGCCGCTATGGCAGGGGAAGTGGATGTGGCTCATACGGCGGCGGTTTATACCCAGCAGCAGCCTAAGGGATTTCACCTGTTTGAAGCCGATACGGTGGACAATCGGGGCATCAATCTTCCGGCAATCCCGGCGGAAGAGAGAGACGGTCTTAGATATGGAAATGATTTTTTGTGTGATGTAAGGGTGCGAAGAGCCATAAATCTGGGCATAGACCGCGAGCTTTTGATAGAACATACCTTGCAGGGATATGGAACGCCGGCCTACAGCGTTTGCGACGGACTGCCCTGGTATGAAGAACAAGGGGAGACGGCTTATGACGCGGCCAAAGCCCAGAAGCTTTTGACAGAAGCAGGCTGGCTGCCGGGAGAAGACGGAATTCGGGAGAAAGACGGCGTCAAGGCAGCCTTTACGGTGCTTTTTCATCCCGAGGATTCCCTTCGTCAGGCTCTGGCGGAGGAAATAAAAAACCAGCTTCTGGAGCTTGGCATTTCTGTGACTACCGAGGCGGCAGGCTGGGATGTGGCTTATGATAAGGCACAAAGCCAGGCATTGGTCTGGGGCTGGGGAGCGCATACCCCCATGGAGCTGTATAATTTGTATCATAGCATGGAGGACGGGCTGGCGGAATATTCTCCTTATCATAATGAAACAGTCGACGATTATATGGATCAGGCCCTGGCCAGCAACGATATGGAGGAATCCTATGAGCTTTGGAAAAAAGCTCAGTGGGACAAAAGGACAGGCATAACCCAGGAGGGGGACATTCCCTGGATCTGGCTGTGCAATGTGAAGCACTTGTATTTTGTGAGAGACGGCCTTGCCATAGCAGAACAGAAAATCCATCCTCACGGGCATGGGTGGTCGTTGATCAATAACATAGACGCATGGAGCTGGGAGTAACAGGATGAAGAAAAAAAACCATGGGAAAAACACCTCAGGAAAAAAGCGTATCGTCCTTTTTTTGGGAAAAAATGTACTACATGCCATTCTTTTGATTGCAGGGGTCAGCGTTGTGACTTTTTTTCTGGTAATTCAATCCCCCATTGATCCCCTTTCGGCAAATGTAGGGCAGGCGGCCTTGGGGGCCATGAGCGAGGCTCAGCTGGAGCAGCTAAAGGAATATTGGGGAGTGGATACTCCCGCTTTCACCCGGTTTCTTCACTGGGCCGGAGATTTTCTCCGGGGAGATATGGGGGTGTCATTGCTGTACCGCCGGGCCGTATCGGATGTCATCGGGGAAAAATTAGTGAATTCCCTCCTTCTTATGGTAACCGCATGGGTGACGTCGGGGCTTTTGGGATTTGTATTAGGGGTAATTGCGGGGGCAAATACAGGAAAATGGCAGGACAAGCTGATTAAGGGATATGCCGTTTTGACGGCCAGTACCCCGGCTTATTGGATAGGGCTTTTGCTGCTTTTGGTATTCGGCGTGTGGCTGCAGCTGTTTCCCGTTGGGCTGGGCGTACCAATCGGCGTGGCGTCGGAGGAGGTTACCATGCTAAAACGGCTCCATCATGCCGTGCTGCCGGCCTTGGCCTTGAGTATTACCGGGGCCTCTTCCGTTATTCTTCATACCAGAGAAAAGCTGGCGGAAGTCATGGAGTGCGACTATATGTTGTATGCCAGGGCGAGAGGGGAAAAGAAGACGCAAATGATCATGGGCCACGGCATACGCAATATTCTCCTGCCTGCCATGACGCTGCAATTCGCCTCCATCGGAGAAATATTCGGGGGCTCTGTGCTCATTGAGGAGGTATTTTCTTATCCGGGACTGGGGCAGGCGGCGGTAAGCGCCGGACTGGGGAGCGATATTCCTCTTTTGATGGGGATTACGGTGATCAGCGCATTGCTGATATTTGCAGGGAACATGACTGCAAATATCCTCTATGGCGTGATAGATCCCCGGATACGGAGAGGAGGGCAGAGACTATGAGAAAACCTTCCTGGAACCAGAGAGCCAAGACATTATGGGCAGCGGCAGGCATCTTATTGTTTTTCTTATTGGTGGTGATTGGAGGAAGCTTCTGTGCCAAGCGGGCCCTGGTATCAGATTTTTCTGCCGTGAACTGTCCGCCGGGCAGAGCCCACTTGTTTGGGACGGACTGGCTTGGCCGGGATATGTTCTCCCGTACTCTGCGGGGACTGTCCATCAGTGTGCTCCTGGGGATTGGGACGGCTGCGGCCAGCGCCGGGATTGCCTTGATATTAGGGATTTTGGCGGCAATGAGCAAAAGGCTGGATGCTATTGTCAGCTATTTGATTGATTTGGTGATGGGGATTCCTCACATCTTGCTTTTGGTATTGATTTCCCTGGCGGTGGGACGAGGCCTTAAGGGCGTGGTAATTGGCGTTATGGTGACGCATTGGCCTTCTTTGGCCAGGGTAATACGGGGGGAAATCCTCCAGCTAAAGGAGCAGCCTTACATAGCGGCAGCCAAAAAGCTGGGAAAAGGTCCATGGGGGATTGCTGTTTGTCATATGCTGCCCAATGTACTGCCTCAATTTCTTACGGGAATGATACTTCTGTTTCCCCATGCCGTCTTGCACGAGTCCAGTATTACGTTTCTGGGATTTGGGCTGTCGGCAGAGCAGCCTGCCATCGGAATTATTTTATCAGAGAGCATGAAGTATCTGATTCTGGGCAACTGGTGGCTGGCGGTATTCCCAGGGGCGTTTCTGGTGATCCTTGTGCTGATGTTCCAATACCTGGGGGAGAGCCTGCAGCGTTTCTTTGACCCGGCGGGGTTTCACAGATAGAAAGGAAGGATATTATGAAACCATTATTGCAAATTGAACATTACTCCATTTCCTTCCGGCAGTATCAGCGGGGACTTTGGCAGCGGGAATTTACGGCGGTTTCGGATTTGAATTTGAAGGTGTATCCAGGGGAACTGGTGGCTGTAGTGGGAGCCAGCGGTTCTGGAAAAAGTCTTTTGGCTCACGGCTTGCTGGGCATTCTTCCTTATAATGCTTATGCGAAGGGAACGCTTCGGTATGAAGGGAAGCCTCTTACAAGGAAACGAATTCAGGCTCTTCGGGGCAGGGAGATCGTTTTGATTCCCCAGAGCGCCTCATTTTTAGATCCTTTGATGAAAGTAGGCAGGCAGATACCAAGGGGGAGCCGTAAGGCAGAAGCGGATCGTATGCGCCAGATGTTTCGGCAGTATCGGTTGGAACAAGAGGTGGAAGAAAAATATCCCTTTGAGCTATCGGGAGGAATGACCAGAAGAGTGCTGTTGACGGCTGCCCGTATGGAGGAGCCAAAGCTTGTGATTGCAGACGAACCCACGCCGGGGCTGCACAAGGAGCTGGCGGTTTTGGCTCTGGGGCATTTGCAGGAGATGGCCCGGCAGGGGGCAGGAGTACTTTTGATTACCCATGAATTGGAGCAGGCCCTTGCAGTAGCAGATCGGATTGTGGTATTTTGGGATGGGAAGAGCATAGAAGAAAGAAGTGCGGGTGATTTTAAAAGAGAAGAGAATTTAACGCACCCTTATACCCGGGCTCTGTGGCGGGCGATGCCACGAAACGGGTTTCAATGTGAGACAGAAACGGAGATTTTAAAATCTGAGGCAGAAACGGAGATTTTGGAATCTGAGACAGGAAAAAAAGAAGGATATCCCCAAGGAAGCTTAAAAGCCAGGGAATTGTCCTTTTCCTATGGACAGGGCTCTAAAAATGTGCTGGAAAGCCTGAACTTGACTGTAAAAAGCGGGGAAGTAGTGGGGCTTATGGCTCCCAGCGGCTTTGGGAAGACGACCTTGTGTAAGATTTTGGCCGGATATGAGAAGCCCTGTCAGGGAACGGTTCTTATGGACGGAATGCCCCTGCTTCCGAAGCGGGGATATGCTCCGGTGCAGATGATCTGGCAGCACGCTATTTTGGCTTTGGATCCCAAAATGCGTATGAAAGAAAGCCTAGAAGAGGGAGGTCCGGTATCAGAGGAAATCATCAAAGGACTGGGCATACGAAAGGAGTGGATGAACCGCTTTCCGGCGGAGCTTTCCGGCGGGGAACTGCAGCGTTTTTGCATCGCCCGGGCGTTGGGGCCGGGGACTAGATTTCTGCTGGCGGACGAGATGACGGCAATGCTGGATTTGATTTCGCAATGTCAGATTTGGAAATTTTTACTGACGGAAGCAAAGGAGCGGGGAATCGGAATTTTGGCGGTGAGCCATGACCAGGAATTATTGGAGCAGGTTTGTACCAGAATAGAAACGTTATAACCAGGGCTTAAATTGGGAAAGGAAGCGTATATGGACACACAACAGATTTTGGAAAAAGTAAAAAACGGAAGCCTAACCATTCAGGAGGCGGAAGGGATGTTAAAGCGGCAGCCCTTTGAAGATCTGGGCTATGCCAAATTGGATACCCACAGAAAAATCCGCTCGGGATTTCCGGAAGTGATTTTTTGCAGCGGGAAAGCCCAGGAACATTTGCTGCAGATTTTTGGCCGGCTTTTGGAAGAAGAAGGCGAGGCGTTTGGCACCCGTGCCTCGAAGGAACAGTACGAATGTATCAAAAGCCGTTACCCCAAGGTGGAATATGATCCAATATCCCGGATTATAAAAATGGAAAAGCCGGATAAAGCAAGAAAAGGAAGAATCGCAGTGTGTACGGCGGGGACTGCGGATATTCCGGTGGCGGAAGAAGCGGCTCAGACGGCGGAGTATTTTGGGAATTTTGTGGACCGCATTTACGATGTGGGGGTGGCGGGAATCCACAGGCTTTTGGCTCATACAGAGCAGATACAGGAGGCAAATTGCGTCGTGGCGGTGGCAGGAATGGAAGGGGCCTTAGCCAGCGTCATAGGAGGACTGGTGGATAAGCCGGTGATTGCGGTGCCTACCTCCGTGGGGTATGGCGCCAGTATGCACGGGATTTCCGCACTGCTCACCATGATTAATTCCTGTGCCAACGGCATTGCGGTGGTAAATATTGACAACGGATATGGAGCGGGCTATTTGGCGTCCCAAATGAATCGGATGGTTTGCAGAGATTAAACGGTTCTTCTTTTCCTATGCCCATAAGCTATGCAGAAATAATGTACAGCCTATGGGCATATAGTATATGGAGATATGGGAGGGAATCGAGGAAACGTCTTGAAGGAAGTTTGGAAAAAGCGGAATTTTTTCGTAGTGGTTATCCTATATGTGATGGTTCTTCTTGGAATTACGGGAAGTGTTTTTGGAGGAGAAAGCCGCCAGGCTTCCCAAACCCTTCAGGGGGACAAAGAGGGGGATCCTTATCAGGAGCTTCCAAAGAGAGTGGCCCTTACCTTCGACGACGGGCCTCACCCGGATTATACGGGGAAGCTGTTGGATGGCTTGAAGGAGCGAAAGGTTCGCGCCACTTTTTTTGTCATGGGAAAACAGGCGGAGGAATACCCGGAATTGGTAAAACGGATGGCCCAGGAAGGCCATTTGATAGGAAATCATACCTATAGCCATCTGCAGTTGAAAAAGTCCAACCGGGAGGAATTCAAGGAGGAATTAAAAAAGACCAGCAAGATTGTCCAGGAGATTACAGGGGAAGAGCTGCAGTACGTCCGTCCGCCTTACGGCGCCTGGGATAAATCCTTTGAGACGGAATTGAATATGTTTCCCATTCTTTGGGATATAGATCCTTTGGACTGGTGCAAAAGCGACGCTTCCTGCATTGCTCAGAATGTAATCAGCAAGATTGGGAAGGACAATATTATTTTGATGCACGACCAATATGATTCCAGTATAGAAGCAGCGCTTTTGATTGTAGATGAACTGACAAGGCAGGGCTATGAATTTGTGACGGTGGATGAGCTGTTGGAGGAATAATATCCTTTTTTAATTATCAAGGGACGGTTGAAAATCGAAGGGAAATCCGCTATACTGAAATGTGTTTTCGGATATAGCTGCCATAAGGAATCAAAAGATAGAAGAGACAGATGGAGAGAAAAAGATGGAGACAGAAATTATCAGAGGTCTGTTTGAATTGCAGGATGAAGGATATGGGGAATTTCAGGGAAAACTTATACCGGAAATCCCCCGTGAAAAAGTGATCGGCGTCAGGATGCCGGCTCTGCGGGCCTATGCAAAGGAAATTGCAAAAAGACCGGAGGAAGCCAGTGAGTTTTTACAGCAGCTTCCTCATACATATTATGAGGAAAACAATCTTCACGGGGCGCTGCTCTCCATTATGTATCAGGATGTGGAAGAGCTGCTGATACAGATCGAGAGATTCTTGCCATATGTGGATAATTGGGCTACCTGCGACACCATGTCCCCAAAGGTGTTTCGGAAGGATTTACCCTTGGTGTACTCCTATGTAAAAAAATGGTTGAGGAGCCGTGAGACATATACGGTGCGGTTTGCCTTGGTGATGATGCTTGGCTTTTTCCTGGGGGATGCTTTTGAACCTGAGATGCTGCAGATGGCGGCGGAGGTAACGTCGGAGGAATACTATGTGAAGATGGCGATTGCCTGGTATTTCAGTGTGGCTTTGGTAAAGCAGTACGATGCGGCGATCGGATATTTTACTTCCCCGGTGCTGGAACCCTGGACGCATAACAAAGCGTTGCAGAAAGCAGTGGAAAGCCGGCGCATTGACTATGAGACAAAAATGTATTTGAAAACGTTGAAAATTTAGAGTTTAAAAATTTGATGGGAGAGACAGGCCTTTGACAGAAGGACAGATTATGGACTTTGAAATGGTAACCCAACAGACGGTGCCGGATCATTTTGATACGAACATGGTCCTCTACTATGTATTGGAGGGAGAGGTGCAGATTACGGTAAGCGGTATGACCAGGGTGCTAAGAAGCCGGGATTTTTTTCTGGTGAATGCCTGTAGGCACCATGCTTACGAGGAAATATTTGATGCATTGACTATTCGGTTTGAAATCAGCATTCCGGAATTATTTCGATATTATGATATGCAGGGAATGGAATTTTGCTGTGATTCCACACAGGGAGCCAGGGGATATTGCCGATCCTTCCGGCGGCTGCTGGAATCATGTGTTGAGATATATTATGAAAAAAACGCAGGGAATGGTTCGTCTTTAATAAGGCTCAATGGTATCTATTATCAGATACTAGAGAGCCTTATTACTTATTTTGCCCGTCATATTGTGGAGTATCGGCCGCAGGAGCAGAGCCTGGGAGAAATACGGATGAATGAGGTGGTCAGTTATATTCATGCAAATTACAAGCGGCGTATTACGCTGCTGGATTTGTCCCGGAAGATGCAGTTGTCCAGCGCCTACGTTTCCCGATATATTAAAAAGCACTTGGGAAAAACGTTTCGGGACTACACCGTGGAGGTCCGGTTGAATTATGCCATGGAGGATTTAAAGAAATCGAAAAAAACAATGGGAAGGATTGCCCTGGAAAATGGGTTTCCCAATCAGTCCTCCTTCCAAAAAGCATTTCAGCGCTACTATCATAAGCCTCCGAATTTTTACCGGGAGGAATGCATATCCGGGTTAAAGCCAGTGGGAGAAGAGGAGGCTCGCTTAGTAGAACTGGAATACCGTCTACTTCATTATCTGGAAGAGAGAAGAGATCAGCTCCAGGAAGAGGAAGAGTATTTGGAACCTTTGGATGCAGATACGTTATATGGAAGAGAGCTGCCAGAAACCTGGTGCAAAATGATGAATCTGGGAAGCGCCGCTGCGCTGCTTTCTGATGGAGTGCAAAAACATTTGTTATTGCTTCAGAAGAAATTGAACGTTCAATATATCAGGCTGTGGGGATTGATGGAAGAAGAATTGTGCCCACATAAAAAGGGGACGCTGGAGTTTCACAAAGTGGACCAGGCGCTGGATTTTTTGCTTGGCTGTGGATTAAGACCTTATGTGGTGGTGGGAAAAAGAACGTCCCGCTTGGAGGCGATAGCCGCTCATTTTGTAGAACGATATGGACAAAAGGAAGTAGCCAGGTGGTACTTTGAACAATGGTGTGATCCTGTGATGTTTCCTCAGGGGGCTCCGGAAGCATATTTTAAAGCCTTTGAAGGGGTTGCTTTGACTATGAAACAGGCGGCGCCGGAAGTAAAAGTAGGAGGCGCTTACGATGGGAGAAACGCCGACATCGACTATTATCGAATGATATCGGAATGGAGTGTGCGGGAGCGCCAGCCGGATTTTATTTCACTTTATTGCTGGGACATTCAGGCAAAAGGAAAATACAATTTCGGTGAAGAGGGATATTTGACCTCATTTCTGATGGAACGCAGACAGTTTATGCAGGAATGGGGAATGAATGTGCCTATGTATCTGGGAGAATGGAGCCTGACGGGCAGCAGCCCCAATATGTTAAACGACAGTAGCTTTAAAGGGGCCTATATGATGAAAAACATGATGGAGCTATGTTTTCAGACGGAGATGGCCGGCTATTGGCTTGGAACGGATTTGGCCCAGAAGAATCAGGGAAGCAGAGAGCTGCTGAGAGGCGGCGGAGGGCTGATCTCAGATCAAGGTATTTGTAAGCCGTCTTTTTACGCCATGGAATTTATGGGATGCTTAAGGGGCCGTCTTTTGGGCAGGACGGAACATGTTATGGTTGCCATGGAGAACTATGATGCTTATACCATCGTCTGCCATAATTACAAACATCCCGGCATTCATTGGGAGGTATTGGAGGGAGGGGATTTGAATATTAAGCGGCTGCCCCTCTTTTTTCCAAATGAAGACGGGTTTCGGGGAAATGTAACCATTCATCATGTAAAAAACGGCCGTTATAGAGTGAGGACCAAAAGTGTCAGCCGCAGCAACGGCAGCGTTCAGGATGAATGGCTGAAAATGGGACTTTCGGAAGAGCTGGAAGAGCAGGACATAGAGTATTTGCATCAGATTTGCATTCCCAAGGTTTCGGTCAGGGAGCATCAGGTGGACAACCAGACTCTGGAATTGGGCCTGTCTTTGAAAGCCCATGAGATTCAGTGTATCCAGATTTACCGGAGAGTGTAATAGAAGGGTCAGTATTCATTACTGTCTTGCTTTTTTTCGGAAAACAGGTGTATAGTAGATAAGTGCGAAACAAAGCAGAATGGAAAATGAAAAAGAAAGGTGAGAATTGTATGATACGTGTCACAATTTGGTATGAATATGTGCAAGAGTCAGGAGAACTGAAAGAGGAATTTTTGCCTGAGGATATGACGAAGGAGCAAAAACAAGGATTTCAGGAATTTGTAAAGAATATATCGGAACGAATCCGGAGCGTTTATCCTCAGGGGGTTATGGGCACTATTGCCCAGCATTTGGAGTCTTGTGACGATATGCAGGTTACCAGCGTCAATATGTATATGCCGGAGTACGGTTTGCCGGATAAGCTGTTAAATGAAACAGATGTATTGATTTGGTGGGCTCACGTGGCTCACGACGCTATTCCGGATAAGCTGGCAGAAAAAATCCGGGATCGGGTGCTGAAAGGCATGGGCTTTATTCCGCTGCACTCGGCTCATCCCTGTAAGCCCCTAAGAGCCCTGCTTGGGACTTCTGGAAGCTTACGATGGAGGGAAGGTGATTTTTGCCGCGTTTGGAATATCAATCCTACTCATCCTATTGCCCAGGGAATTCCGGAAAGCTTTGAGCTGGAAGAGGAGGAGATGTACGGCGAATTTTTCGATATTCCCAAGCCAGATGATTTGTTGTTTTTAAGCTGGTATCGAGGGGGAGAAGTATTTCGCAGCGGCTGCATCTGGAACCGGGGGTATGGAAAGATATTTTATTTTCAGCCAGGACATGAAACCAGCCCCTCCTACCATAACCCTTACGTGAAGAAGATTATTGAGAATGCAGTCCGCTGGGCGGCTCCGGTGATGTGGCGGGAAAATCTGGATTGTCCCAATGTATTAGAAGCCCCAGAGGATAAGTACCGGAACTAACGCTTATGGGACCGTTTTGCAAAATATAGGAAGAAAATGTACTTTCCTCTTGTAATGTGCGGGTTTTTCGTGTATCTTAAATAAGGATGGTTGAAGGATACATATTGATTTCTGTCATTTTTAAATGGAAATATCAAGAATTATATGAGAAATCAAATATATTTTGCAAGATTTTGTCGTAAATTATGCAAAAGGAGAATCGTATGGATTTGTTTGATTACATGCGTCAGCAGAATATGGAAAAAGAGTCCCCCTTGGCCAGCCGGCTGCGTCCTGTAAAGCTTGAGGAAGTGGTAGGGCAGCAGCATATTATCGGAAAAGATAAGCTCCTCTATCGAGCAATTTTGGCGGACAAATTAAGCTCCATTATTTTTTACGGGCCGCCGGGAACAGGGAAAACAACCCTGGCCAAGGTGATTGCCAATACCACAAGCGCCTTATTCACCCAGTTGAACGCCACGGCGGCGGGGAAAAAGGATATGGAAGAAGTGGTGGCTCAGGCGAAGAATAACAGCGGCATGTACGGGAAGAAGACGATTTTATTTGTGGACGAAATTCACCGCTTTCATAAGGGGCAGCAGGATTATCTTCTGCCTTTTGTAGAGGACGGCACGATTATTTTAATTGGAGCTACTACAGAGAATCCCTATTTTGAAGTAAACGGGGCTTTGTTGTCCCGGTCTGTGATTTTTGAGTTGAAATCTCTGGAGAAAGAAGATATTAAAGTACTGCTGCTTCGGGCGGTAGAGGATCAGGAGCGGGGGATGGGAGCTTATGGCGCGCAGCTGGAGGAGGAAGCTTTGGATTTTCTAGCGGACGCGGCCAACGGGGATGCCAGAGCCGCCCTGACTGCCGTGGAGCTTGGGGTTTTGACCACGCCGAGAAGTCCGGATGGAATTATTCATATTACGTTGGAGGTGGCCTCTGAATGCATTCAGAAACGCGTGGTGCGGTATGACAAGTCCGGAGACAATCACTACGATACGGTTTCGGCCTTTATCAAAAGTATGCGGGGATCGGATCCGGATGCGGCGGTGTATTATCTGGCGCGGATGCTGTATGCAGGGGAAGATATCAAATTCATTGCCCGCCGGATTATGATTTGCGCTTCGGAGGATGTGGGAAATGCAGATCCCAATGCTTTGGTTGTGGCGGTAAACGCCTGCCTGGCAGTGGAACGGGTGGGAATGCCGGAGGCTCAGTTGATTTTGTCCCAGGCTGTTATTTATGTGGCCAGCGCGCCGAAAAGCAATGCCTGTACCGAAGCCATAGGCCGCGCCATGGAAGCGGTAAAGCATACGGTGACGGCTCCCGTTCCCAACCATTTGATGGACGCCCATTACAAGGGGGCAGGGAAGCTGGGGCACGGCCTGAATTACCAGTATGCTCATGTGTTTCCCAATCATTATGTAAAACAGCAGTATCTTCCCGACGGTTTGGAGGACTCCCGGTTTTACGAACCTACAGAACAGGGATATGAGAAACAGATCAAAGACTGGCTTGATTTTTTAAAGCAGGAGTGTGAAACGTAAGTGCAGAAATCTGATTGTACTGGAATTGAGAAAAAGGAAACGGAGGAAGTGAAATATGCAGTCTTATCAGGAAATGACAAAAGAAGAATTGCTTCAGGAGAAGGCAAAATTGGAATCCGCGTATAAGAAATTTCAAAGGAGCGGCCTGCAGCTTGATATGTCCAGAGGAAAACCTTCTCAGGAACAGTTGGATCTTTCTATGGGCATGATGGACGTACTGAACAGTGATACCGATTTAAAATGCGAAGAGGGAATTGACTGTCGCAATTACGGGGTGTTAGACGGGATCCAGGAAGCAAAGGTTTTGCTTGGAGATATGATTGAATGCCATCCGGATAATATTATTATTTATGGAAATTCCAGTCTGAATGTGATGTACGATACCATCTCCCGCTCTATAACCCACGGCGTTATGGGGAATACCCCCTGGTGTAAGCTGGATAAAGTAAAATTCCTCTGTCCGGTGCCGGGGTATGACAGGCATTTTGCCATTACGGAATATTTCGGGATAGAGATGATTAATGTGCCCATGCTGTCCACCGGGCCGGATATGGATTTGGTGGAAGAATTAGTGAGCCAGGACGAAGCTATTAAGGGAATCTGGTGCGTACCGAAATATTCCAATCCTCAGGGAATTACTTATTCTGACGAGACGGTACGGCGCTTTGCAAGACTTAAGCCTGCGGCGAAGGATTTCCGTATCTACTGGGACAATGCATATGGCATTCATCATTTGTATGATATTGATCAGGATAACCTGGTGGAAATTATGGCGGAGTGTAAAAGAGCAGGGAATCCGGATATGGTATATAAATTCTGCTCTACCTCTAAGATTACGTTTTCCGGTTCCGGGATTGCGGCTCTGGCGGCTTCTTTGAATAACCTGGATGAAATTAAGACGCAGCTTAAGATTGCAACGATTGGACATGATAAAGTAAACCAGCTGCGCCATGTAAGATTTTTTAAGGACATTTATGGGATGACAGAGCATATGCGCCGCCATGCGGATATCCTGCGGCCCAAGTTTGAGATGATTTTGGATACCTTTGACCGGGAATTTGCAGACAAGGGAATAGGGAGCTGGATTCGTCCCAAAGGCGGGTATTTTATTTGTTTTGAGGCGTTAGAAGGATGTGCAAAAGCCATTGTATCCAAGGCTAAAAAAGCAGGCATGGCTATGACTCCGGCAGGCGCTCCCTTCCCTTATGGAAAGGATCCCAAGGATTCTGTGATTCGAATTGCGCCTACGTATCCTACCTTAGAAGATTTGAAGCTGGCTACGGAAATTTTTGTAGTTTGCGTTAAGCTGGTGAGTATTGAAAAGATTCTTGCCTCTCAAAGCAGCTAAGAGGAGGGCTTGGATGTCCCACCGGAAGCTTGCATACAGGCTTTCGTGCATTATTTATAAAAAATTTATTAATTTCCGCAAATTTTCACCAATTTTGCATGATATTGTGATATAATGGGTGTAAGTAAGTAAAGTAATGAGTGAAGCGAAAAGAAGTGGAATTCCGTTGAAGTGATATTTTAGGAAGTTTCATCCTTTTTTGCTGGTCGGATGCCAGGCGGCATGGACGGGAAAGAAGTTGGTAGGTTTTGGATACAAGGATTATTTTTAATGAAGGGATAGACAGCTGGAAAACTGTTATTTTCCTATATAATGCGGCATTAAAGGAGGTCAACACGAAACTTGAGATTTTGAACGATGAATTCAAACATGTACATCAATATAATCCTATTGAGTACATCAAGTCACGGATGAAATCTCCAGAGAGCATCGTAAAGAAGCTGAAGCGTAACGGCTATGAAAGTACCATTGAGAATATGGTAAATTATGTGAATGATATTGCAGGAATCCGCATCGTATGTTCTTTTACTTCTGATATCTATCGGATTGCAGGAATGATTGGCAAGCAGAATGATTTGACGGTGGTATCGGTGAAGGATTATATAAAGAATCCTAAACCCAGCGGTTATAAAAGTTATCATATGTTGGTGACAGTTCCTATTTTTCTGTCTGACAGTGTAGTGGAGACTAAGGTTGAGATACAGATTCGAACTATCGCTATGGATTTTTGGGCGAGTTTGGAACATAAGATATACTATAAGTTCGAGGGAAACGCACCGGAATATATCAGCAAGGAACTGCGGGACTGCGCGGGGATTGTTTCCATGTTAGACGGCAGGATGCTGCAGTTAAATGAGGCCATCCTGGAGGCAAAGCGCAAACAGGAGGAACTGGAACTGGAAGCAAAGAGAATGCTGAAAGAGCAGCAGAGAATACAACAAAAGGGGGAATTACAGCATGGGGGAAGCCAGGCTTGAGATTCGTTTGGCAAAAGAGGAGGATGTATCTACAATTTTGGGGTTTGTAAAAGAACTTGCAGAGTATGAGCATATGCTGGACGAGGTGGTTGCCACTGAGGAAATTATGAAGGAATGGATTTTTGAGAAAAAGAAAGCGGAAGTCCTGATTGGGGAAGAAGAGGGCAAGCCCGTGGGCTTTGCATTATTTTTTCATAATTTCTCAACGTTTCTGGGACGCTCCGGAATCTATCTGGAGGATTTATTTGTGAAGCCTGTTTACCGGGGGAAGGGATATGGTAAGGCGCTGCTCCAAAGGCTGGCCCAGATTACGGTAGAACGTGGCTGCGGCAGGCTGGAATGGTGCTGTCTGGACTGGAATCAGCCCAGCATTGATTTCTATAAATCTCTGGGAGCCGTTCCCTTGGAGGAATGGACGATTTATCGTATGACCGGAGAGACGCTGCAGGAATTTGGAAGGAAGGACACAAAGTGAAAGGGATTTTTTTAGATTATACAGGAACGATTACCCAGGAGGGAGGCCCGGATGTGGCCGCCCTCCTGGAACGGCTTTGCGCAGGAAGCAGCTGCAAAGACATGAAATGGCTGTTGCATGAGTGGTGGCGGCTGGTAAAATTATATGAGAATCAAAGCTACAAGGAAGATTATCTGACGGAAGATGAGATTGTGGATTTGATTCTGCATAAATGGGAAGATGAGATTGACTTAAAGGAGAATCTTAAGGAGCTTCACGAACTTTGCCGAAGATATTGGATGTACGCTCCAGTGTATTCCGATGCAATAGAGTTCTTTGAACGTTGTCCCCTGCCGATTTACGTGGTTACCAATAACGGAAGCCAATATGTAGAAGTCTGCATGGAGCGCAACGGCCTGCATCCGGCGGGAATTATCTGTGGAGATATGGTGCGGGCCTATAAGCCTCACCGGGAGCTCTTTGAAGAAGCTCTCAGGGTCAGCGGATATGCTCCGAATGAGGTGGTGCATATTGGGGATTCTGTCGCTTCTGATGTGGAAGGAGCCAGATCAGCGGGAATCCGGCCTATTTTTTTGAACCGGAGCAAAGGGGAAGTTTTGGATGGCATAGAATCTGTCGGTAGTTTATTGGAGGCGTTGGAACGAGTATTGTAAAAGAAAAAGTTACTTAAAGGAGAAGAGAAGGATGATGGAATCAAAGATTGGGATTCGGGCTGTAACAGAAGAAGATATTCCTTTGATCTTAAAGTTAAATAAGGAGAATGTGGAGGTGCTTTCTCCCATGGACGAAAAAGGAGCCGCATTTTTTAGGAAATGGGCGGAGAAGTTCCTGGTAGCGGAAGTAGACGGCCAATTTGGAGCATTTTTGATCGCTCTTCGGGAGGGATTGGACTATTGGAGCGAGAATTATAAGTGGTTTTCCTCCAAGTATCCCCAATTCCTTTATATAGACCGAATTGTAATTGACGAGCCCTACCGGAACTGCGGCTTAGGTCGCAGGCTGTATCAGGTGCTTATGGAACATGCCAAAAATACAAAGGTGCCGGTGGTGACGGCAGAGATTGATACAGAGCCGGTGTATAATGACGTCAGTTTGAAGTTTCATGCAGCTATGGGGTTTCAGGAGGTTGGGACACAATATGTTCGGGATGGCAAAATTAAGGTGTCGCTGCAGGCGGCAAAAATAACGGCGTCATTTTAAATGATTGCAGGGCGTAACGGTGTTTTGGGGGTGCGGGGGTATCCCCTTCGGTAATAAAGGAAACATGATTTGTTTTGCAAAAGAACTGTAAATTTCCGGTTCACAGAACCTTCAATTTAAAATAGCATAAGCCGAGATTCAGAGGAAATGATATGCTCCCCTTATGGTAGACAGATGAAATAATAAAACTGTCACTAT
>CAMNQH010000022.1 GCA_946549035.1 uncultured Lachnospiraceae bacterium
TGAAATCCAGATACTTTTTACTCTGCTTTGAGGGCTTTTGGCTGGTCAATATCAAGAGAATGGAAAAACGATATATAGGAGAAAGAAATATTAGATGCAGAGCCGATGAACGAGCGGGTAGCGATCCCGGCACTTCCGGCGGTGGTGGCGGCAATCGGGTGGCGGCGGCTTGGGAGTTGATTAAGAATGTCATTTTGGGACTGGTGCTTTTGTTGATTTGGAGAAAGGGAGTTTTACGAAGCTGAAAGAGAACGCGCTGCATATATAGGCGAACGTTCAGTAAGCGACATCCTATAAAGGGCTGTGGAAGGTATCGTTTATATTAAAACCGTAAACCAGTGGGGAATCATCCTTGAATATAGGATGGTTTTTTTGTATAATGAAACCAAGATAGCATCTGATTATTTCCCCGTCGTAAAGGCGGGGATGAAGGGAAGAAGGAATGGAAAAAACGGATATTGCGAAATATACTATTAAAGACAGCGTTTTTACGAATTTATTTCAGGATAAAAAATACCTGATTCAGTTATACCGGGCGCTCCACCCAGAAGATACAGAAACTACGGAAGATGAACTGAAGGACATTACGATTAAAAATATATTAGTGGATGTGTGCTATAATGATTTGGGCTTCACAGTAGGGGATAAAATTATGATTCTGACGGAGGCTCAAACCACCTGGACGATGAATATTATTATACGTGCATTGATGTATCTGGTACAGTCCTACCATGAGTATTTTGAACGCAGGAACGATAACCTTTACAGCAGTAAAAAGGTAAAGATGCCCAAACCAGAGTTATATGTAATATTCACCGGAAAGCGGGTAAACAAGCCGGAATATGTTTCTCTTTCAGAAGAATTTTTCAATGGGGAAGACTGTGCCATTGATGTAAAGGTAAAAATGATATACGATGGGAAAGACAATGATATAATCAGCCAGTATGTCACTTTTACAAAGGTATATGACGAACAGGTGAAATTATATGGACGGACTAGGGAAGCAATTACCAATACAATCAATATCTGTAAAGACAGGGATGTTCTAAAAGAGTACCTGGAGAGCAGAGAAAAGGAGGTTGTGGATATGATGATGACATTGTTTAATGAAGAACAGGTTATGCGTGCTTATGTGGAAAGTGAGAAAAAAGAAGCGGCGGAAGAAGCAGCAAAAAAAGCATCTGTGATTTCAGCGATTGAAATATATCAAGAAATGGGTTTACCTGTTTCAGAAACCATTAAAAAGGTTGCAGGAAAATATAAACTTGAAGAAAACGATGCAGAAGCATGGGTTCGGAAATACTGGAAATAAGAACGAGATAGTCAATAGTTTTCATACGAATAAGAAAGCGGTTTTACTACTGGCTTTGTATTGACGGGCTCGCAGATGGATTTGCTGCTGCTTTTCATCCATGATTAAGAAGTATAACAAGCACCCTAAAGAGAAGCTGCCAGAAATCTTGCCACATACGTTAAGGCATACATTCTGCACTAATATGGCGAACAAGAATATGCCCCCGAAAGCATTGCAGTATATCATGGGGCATAAAGACGTTACCACGACGTTAGGGTATTATGCACATGGTTCAGCGGAATCGGCTAAAGCGGCAATGGAATCAATGACAACATGACTGCCAGCCTTTACTACTTTCCTTACTACTTCAGAACGGTATTTTATGGAAAGATATAAACAGATGTGTGAAGCTGGCATACATAACAAAACTCCCACAAACCGCATAGAATATGGAGCACAGCCGATGGAAAAAAGAATATCTGCCGTATGGATATCTGTGGTGGGTAAATGAAGATGGTTATGCAGCAATGGGGGATGGCGGCAATATAATTTACATAAATACAAAGAAAAAGCTGGTGATTTCCATTGCGGCTCTTTTTGTACCAAAACCGGGAGATAGAATAGAGCTGATTAAGAAATTTATTGAGTCTGTTTTATGAGCGGGACGCATGGAAGCAGCAGTAAGAAAAAGCTCCATTGAAATGGAAGGCGCCACTTTTGATCATGTTTATAAAATCGTGCAGAATTATGGAATGTTTTATGTTATAATGAAAAATAAGGAAGAGAAAGCCATAATTATTTAGAAGTGGTAATAGCAAAAAGAACACAGAAGAAGGTGGAGCGGATGGGAATACAGGAATATTTATCTGACTTGTTAAATAATCAGCTAAGGGATATCAAATACAGATATAGAGAGCAAATCGTAAATGACATAAAAAACAGGATGTGCTCTCTGCTAACCAGATGGGAACAGGAAGAGTTTAGAAGAACAATTTTATTTGTGACGGATGAAGAAGCATTGTTTTATGAACCAATAGCGGCAGATGATGTGAGGAGATTTGTTGTAGCAACGATTCGGAATAGTATGCTGGAGGTGGCTGCGAGTATTAATTGCAATCAGTTTAAGATGCAGGAGCCTTTATCAGATGAACAGATCAAAAGTATAACATCAAATGCAATTTGCTATTTCAAACAATGCAAATTTGAAATTTTGCAGAAGGAGGCCAGTAATTTAACATATGTTGATGTATATGAAGAAGCAATTCAAAAGTATCCATTGGCATGGGCCGTGTTAAAAAGAGCAGCGCTGGCAAGCGGTACGGTAGATGTGTTTCAAAATTTGCATGAAGTAACTTTTGAGAATGTAGAAAAAGAGTTATCTGAAACGAGATGCAAAAAAGTGGTTTGTGATGGATATAGTTTGGAATTTGATGATTATTTAAAAGAAGAATTAGGAAATGTAATATCGGGCAGGGTGGATATTTTTTATGTAGACTGTTTTAAAGGGCTATCCAGAAACTTTGAAAAAATTTTACATGTGCTTCAAATTATTTTGCAGAGTGGAAAGGCTTTTGTAACCTGCAATTATTATATTAGCGATGGGCGAATCGAGAAGCGAAGAAGAATTTTAAGAGCGTTTCATCGTCAAAAAGACATGTTTGACAATGTGAGAAATCATAACGGCTTACCAGCATTTTTTAAAAGCGTATTAAAAGAAATGGTGTGAGGAACAGTTTTAAAATAGATAACACTCGTGAATAACAGGCTTCTGTCAGAAATATTGCTTTTACGAAGATGCAGGATATTTTTTGACAGAAGCCTGTTTATGAAAAGAGAGCTTGACTTTTAATTCTTACTAATGTAATATTAAATGGATGTAAGAGGAGCTCAAATAGAAATTTTTTTGCACTTAAATCTTACAGATGTAATAAAAAGGAAAGGGTGAGAAGACGGATGCATTTTGAATATTGATGTAAAAATGCTTCTTGGATTCGAAAGTAACAATGAAAAGAAGTTGTAGAAGAAAGGAAAATTTTAAGATGAGACGAAAACAATGTATGATAATGGGAATAATTGCTTGCTTGGTCATGGGAAGTATGTCAGGATGCAGTTCAAAAGAAAGTGGGAACAGCCAATCAATTCAAAAAGGGCAGGCAATACAGATTCATGAAAGTGAAGAAAATATAAATGAAAACAAGGATGTGAAGAAGGAAGAGGAACAGCAGCGAACGGCAGTCACGGTAGATTATCAGGAAGCATTTCAATCAATTCAAGGGTGTGCAGTTATTTTGGATTCAGAAACGAATACATATACTTTTTATAATGAAGACAAATGCAGAACGAGGGTATCCCCGGACTCTACGTTCAAAGTAATCTCGGCTTTAACAGGAATTCATAATCAAGTGGTAACGTCAGAGGATAGTAAAATGGAGTATGATGGAATGAATTACCCGGTTGACACGTGGAATGCTGATTTAGGGCTGAAGGATGCATTTCGAAGTTCCTGCATTTGGTACTTTCGAAAAGTAATTGATGAGGTGGGGCAAGAGACAATCCAAGAGGAATTAGACAAATTGGATTATGGAAATTGTGACATATCTGAATGGGGTGGAAGTGGAGTGAACTCTTTTCCAGAGCTGAATGGTTTTTGGATAGAATCCTCCTTGTTGATTTCTCCTATAGAGCAGGTGGAAGTTTTGCATAAGATTATGGAAGGAGAAACTATATATACAGAATCGGAGATAGAAGTTTTAAAAAGCATTATGCTGCTTGAGGCCAGTGATTCAAAGAAAATATATGGAAAAACAGGAACGGGAACAGAAGGTATCGCATGGTTTATCGGTTTTGTTGAAAAAGAAAATACGAATTTGTATTTTGCCATATATTTGGACGATAATTCTTCTAATGAAATTAGTGGGAAAAAGGCACAGGAAATAGCGCTTAATATTCTGGAGGAGTAATCAAGAGAAGGGAAAGGATCAAAGTGTTTCATTGACCCTTTCCCTTTTTTCAATACCAGATATTCAGATCGGATAATATAGATAAAGCAATCTCAGAGGCTTTGCTTCCGGCAGCATTCTTAGGGGCGCCGATATATAAGGCAAAGAAATAGGTGTTCTCTGTAGTTTCGACGTAGCCAGTGAACCATCCGCTTATGTTTTCTCCATTTATATTTCCTGTTCCCGTTTTGCCGTATAGGCTGCCCTTATCAGTGGAAGAAAGTAATAGAGCATTCTTTACCGTTTGAATATGATCTGCATCAAAGTTAAATTCATTGAGGTACAGCCGTTGGAGCAGTTTGGCCTGTTCAATGGGAGAAATTTTGAGGGAGGATTCTGCCCAAAAGGAAGAAACGCCGCCTGACAGGTCGTGATTGCCATAATCAATAGAGGTATAGAAGTCTTCTAAAGCTTCTAATCCGGCAGTTTGGTCTAAGGATTGAAAGTACCAATTGACAGAGTTTTGAAATGCTGTAGTCAGGTTGTGATTGGCATTCCACTCTGGAATAGGGTAGTCCTGCCCATTCCAGGATATTTCGTTTGAAGACGAGGTAATATATCTGTTTTCCAAACCCAACAGGGCGCTGTATATTTTATATGTGGAATTCGGCGAAATTCGTTTTTGCGCCAATGCTTTGTTATAAATTTGCCAGCTGCCGGTAGCTGCATCAAGCAGGACAAAACAGCCTTGATAACCGTTAAAATAGGATGATAAATCAAGATAAGAAATATTGCCATCGTTTTTATTGATTGGATAAGTGTTTTCCGTTTTTACTGCAGCATTGACAGAAAGTATGGGCATAAACAGCAACAAAAGACAGGCGATTAAAAAATAGGAGCAAAGGCCTTTCAGCCTTTTTATAACGGTTGGCTTCTCATAAGAGGCAATATTTATAATTCTTCGTTTCATTTGTTTCATATTTCCGCCAAGGCCGGCGGCAAATGGAAAAGGAGTGAGTGAAACTTTTTCTGCAAAGTGAATCAGTGTATTACCATAATCTTCGTAATCCTCCTCCTCAAGCATTTTTAAAACGGAGGTGTCACAGGCAACCTCTCTGTCATTACGCATTTCTTTTAGGACGTACCACACAAGAGGATGAAACCAATAGATGACTCCTGCGAGGTTCATCAAATAATTGGCCATCGCATCGTGGTGCTTATAATGCTGCAATTCATGTAACAGCATATACCGCATATCTGCTTCATTGTAATCAGAGATGAGATGAATCGGTACATATATGCACGGCTTCAAAAGTCCCACAATAATCGGAGATTTCAAAAATGCGGTGCTGTATACGGGAATGTCCCTGGGAATTTCCGCTTCTTCTAAGCAGTGAAGATATAGTCTGCGGACTGCCTGATTCTGAAGTGGAAGAGCAGATTTCTTTAAAGTGTGTAAACGGAGAGAGGATTTGATAACCAATAGTATCATTGCAAGCATACCTGCAATCCATATCCCTAATAAAATATAACCGGCAATGGGCGGCGTCTCACGATGAATGGAAAGAGTAAAATCATTCATCCAATTTGTAGTTTCAGTTGGAAGAATCCCCATGCTTTTTCCCAAAACTGTTTCGGCGCCGGAAGCGGGAGAGATTTTCAGGCTGTGGAGCCACGAGAAGATTTGCGGAAACCCAATGAGAGAAAATGGGATAAAGGGAACTGCCAGCAACCCAAGCAGCAGGAACCACAGATGATACTGCATTCGGCTGGACAGGATGTTTTTGAATATCCCCTTGGCGATCAAAAGAATTCCGATCATACCGCTGATAAATATATTGCATATGAAAAAGCGTATCATAAAATCAGCCATGCTCCTTGCCCCCTTTTTTTGACCTTTTGGAAAGCAGGGAGCGAAGAGTGTCTAGTTCTGCTTCAGACAGTTTGTCATTTTCTACATATGCAGACACCATAGCAGTGATATCCCCGTTATAGTAGCGTTTCAAAAAAGAATTGCTTTCCTGGCCAATATATTCGCTTTCTTTTACAACTGGGGTGTAAACAAACACACGGCTCTGTTTTTCATAAGTCAGAGCGCCTTTGGTTACAAGACGTTTGATTAAAGTCTGTATCGTTTTCGGACTCCAGCTGGTGGTTCGTAATAATTTTTCGGTTATTTCATTGGTACTGATGGGCGCATGTTTCCATACAATTTTCATAATTTCGAATTCAGCTTCAGAAATCTGCGGTAAATTACTCATTTTAAATCTCCCTTAAGTCTTACGAATGTAATAAATATATTATAGACGGTATTTGCGGGGTTGTCAATTTTAGAAATTGTCTTGATAGTAACTTAGTTACGTTTGTTTCAAACATTCGTTGTGATTAGAAACATGTTATGCTACAATTAGAAAAGTGAAAAGTTAGGAGTATTAGTTTGATTTCCCATATCAGGAGATGATAAAGTTATGAAAAAAGTTAATCTTTCAGAAATCATAGGAGATAGTTGCGCAAACTCATTTGCACTGGCATTTCGCTCCATGTTTTGTACAGTATCGATTCCAAATAAAAATCAAGCAACAGCTCTGATATCAGAATATCTTAAGGAATATATAGAAGTGATGTTACCCTATTTTGATGAAAACAAAATAAATGAATATTGCTTTGTTACCGATACCATATTGAAAAAAGAAGAGATCATAAAGGATAAAATTAAGAAAGCGTGTATGGATAGCGGTAACGTGGATGAAAAGGAACTGATACGATTATTAGAAGAAAAAAGTTCGCTGAGTGATACTACGGAATTATTTAATTCAGGAATGTATAATTTGGGGATGATTCTGTCTTTTATAGATCAAAGTATTCAGATTGATGAAGAGTTATTATGTGCCAATTCCATTGGGGAGTATTCCAATGGCGATTTACTGCTTGCTCAAAAAATGTCTAACCTGTCCATAATCCATTTAGGAATATCTTCTTATATAATAGAGCTTCATCAGAGGAATCAACAATTTCATTGGAATCAACATTATAATGTGGCGCCAAATATGCAGCACATAATTAAAAATCAGAGAAAATACCAATGCTGTAAAAAACATTTTGTTAAAACAAATCCTAAGGTAAATATAAAAGAAGAGTGTTTTTTGTCTGATATACTTCTAATAGTTGATTTATATAGAGTAAAACAGCAGTGTATCCTTGAAAAATTTATGATTTCATTGCTATTTATTGTTGGGTCTCCAGAATATGAAGAATGGATGCAGCAATATGCGTATGCTATACTTGATATTTTGAACGAAATCATGTTTTGCGGAGAAATACATAGGGTATATTTGCAAGAGGGATATTATAATACCATGTCTGATTCTGAGAAAACAAGCAGAGATGCTACAACAAGAATGAGTATTATTTTTTCTGCAGGCAATGATGATATTTATATTGTACGGGTTGATTTACCCCATAAGGGGGAAAAGTTTTTCCATATGAATATGGAAGAGGTGGCAGGAGAGAAAATACTTCCCACAGGTTATCCTATGACTTATGAAGAATTTAATCAGCTGAAATCTAAGTTTGATAAAAATTTATTAGACAAATTTTTTTTGAAATGGATGGAAAAATTTGGTTTAAAACCAAGTTTGAGACTATTTTGAAGCATGAGAACATCGCAGAAGAATTACGAGGCGAGCTGAAAGAATTATTCCATAGGCAAGCCCATATACCGATCACAATAAATATTCTAGAAGAAAATAGGTGCGAGAGTCAAATCACATTTGTGAATGAAGTCAAGAAGTATCTGAAACGATTGTCTATATCTGGAAGTAATTGTTTATCCTTTGGTAAAGATGATATCCCATACTCAAAAGAGATTCGAAAGGTGCGTAGTTTATTTCAGTTGGAGGAGCGTATCATGGAATTAATCTCTAAGCGAGGTGATATTACAGTAAAGGAAGAAGAGGCATTTAGCGAAATAGAAAAATATATGGGGATTGATATGGACACAAAGGAAGGAAATAAGGAAGTGTCAATTGTTGAATTAAGTGAAACATTAGAAGCATTTATGCTGCCCCAAAAATGATATTTTTCAGAAAATGGCTGTTTTTCGAAGTCTTTGACCTATTCACTATAGTATTATTATAGTAGTAGAACAACAAAGAATGGAGGCGAATCGGTTATGATTACTGTTAGTGGGAAGAAACATATGTTTAATGAAGCTACGCGTGTGCAAATGCCTGCCATCGTGCATCTTACGAGGCTTGGATATACTTATTATGGAAAAATATCAGAGGATATGGCGGGAAAGTTATATGAGCCGGATACCAATATATTAATAGGTGTTTTTACAAAACAATTTGATAAATTGAATCCCCAACGAGCAGGCGAAGCGTTGCAAGTATTGAGAGAGATCCGACAGGAACTGGATAACGATGACCTTGGAAGAAGTTTTTACTTACGTTTAATCAGTGCCTTGCCTGTAAGACTAATTGACTATGACGACCCTAAAAATAATGTCTATCATTGTACAGCGGAGTTTACCTGTAAAAATGGTCAGGATGAATTTAGGCCGGATATTACATTGTTTGTGAACGGCCTGCCTCTTGTTTTTGTTGAGGTTAAAAAGCCTAATAATCACGGAGGAATGGTTGCGGAAAGCAAGCGTATGAATAGACAGAGATTTCCCAATAAGAAATTCCGCAGATTTCTAAACATTACCCAGTTGATGATATTTTCAAATAATATGGAATATGATGTAATGGGTGGAATCGTACCTATCCAAGGTGTTTTCTATTGTACTGCGGCAAAGACAGAGGCACCCTTTAATTGTTTTAGAGAAGAAAATTCTGCAGGGGCTGAAATTGCATCTTATCATAAAAAGTACCCATATAAAGATATAGCGCCTGATGTGGATAAGAAGATTTTAACGGATTTTAACTGTCAAGTAATTCATCATGCGCCGGAATATCAGACAAACCTTAATATAAATTCACCTACGAACAGGGTATTGACTTCTATGTGCAGTCCGGAAAGATTACTGTTTATGATCAAGTACGGAATTGCCTATGTGAAGATGGAAAAAGAAGTTGATGGGAAGATTGAATTTACGGATCAAAAACATATTATGCGTTATCAGCAGATGTTTGCAGCTTTGGCGGTGCGTAAGAAATTAGAAGAAGGGAAGAAATCCGGTGTTATTTGGCATACGCAGGGAAGTGGAAAAACGGCTCTTTCTTATTATTTAACGTTTGTGCTAACCGACTATTTTGCCAGGCAGAATAAAGTTGCTAAATTCTACTTTATTGTAGATAGACTCGATTTGTTGGAACAGGCGTCACAAGAGTTCGAAGCACGTGGATTGGAAGTTAAAACTGCTAATTCCAGGGCGGAGCTAATGGAACAATTTAGAAATAACCAAGCTATGGAAGGGAATAGCGGGAAGCCGGAAATTACGGTTGTTAATATTCAACGTTTTGCGGAGGACAGACAGAAGGTCCGCTTGGAAGCCTATGCTACGAATCTTCAGCGAATATTTATGATTGATGAAGCCCATCGTGGATATAATCCTGCAGGCAGCTTTCTTGCAAATCTGTTTGATGCGGATGAAAATGCAGTAAAAATTGCTCTTACAGGAACGCCTTTGCTGAAAGAAGAGAGAGCTTCCTGGAAGATATTTGGAGAGTATTTTCATACGTATTATTATGATAAATCTATTCAGGATGGATATACGTTAAAAATTATTCGCGAGGATATTGAAACATCATATAAAGAGAAACTATCACAGATTTATGAAAAGCTTGAGCCGCTGGTGGAAAAAAAAGATATCAAAAAGAGTCAAATTATTGAGCACGATAGCTATGTGAAAGAATTTTTGAGATACATAATTACCGATTTGAAGCAGTTTAGGGTAATCAAAGGGGACGATACTCTTGGGGGAATGGTTATTTGTGAAACCAGTGAGCAAGCCAGAAAATTTTATGCATATTTTGATGAAATCCAAGCAGAATTAAACAAATCAGCATCGAATCCAAGCGTACTTAAGGCCAGATTGATTCTTCACGACAGTGATGATAAAGAAACCAGAAAACAAATAGTAAAAGATTTTAAGAAGAATATGACCGTTGATATTTTAATTGTATTCAATATGCTGCTGACAGGTTTCGATGCGCCGAGATTAAAACGTCTGTACTTTGGCAGAAAACTGAAAGACCATAATTTATTGCAGGCTATTACCCGGGTTAATAGGCCATATAAGAATAATAGATATGGTTACATCATAGATTTTGCAGACATTAAGTCTAATTTCAAACGCACCAATGAAGCGTATATGCGGGAGTTGAATCGCTTCAATGACCCTGATGAAACAGGGGCTGGAAATGAAACCGATACGTTTGGGCAAGTACTTGAAGACCCAGAGGCGCTAATCCAGCAGATGCGTGAAGTACGTCAAGTTCTTTTTTCTTATACAACTGACAATTTAGAAGCATTCAGCTCTGAGATTTCAACGATTGAGGACAAAGGGGAATTGTTGAAATTGAGAAAAGTACTGATATCTGCAAGAGATTGCTGTAATGTTGTCAGAACATTTGGGGATGATGAATTAAAAGAGGCGTTTGCCCGTTTGGAAATAACGAAGCTTCCAGAGATGATTTCAGAAATTCAACATCATATTGATAACATAAACCAAAAGGAAGCTTTTGCAGAAGATGATACAACAAGACAATTGGTTCATGAGGCAATGCAAGATATTATCTTTAACTTTAGTAAAATCGGAGAAGAAGAGATGAAGCTGATTGCCGGAGGCGTTGAGCTACAAGAAAAATGGAAAAAGACGATCCAAGCTTTTACAAGAAATATAGATCCGGATGATCCTGAATTTATGACTTTGAAAGAGGCGTTCATGCAACGTTTCAAGGAACATGGTTTTATTATCAACAGCATTGACGAATTTACTCAGCATTCTAAGGTTCTTGATGAAGTGTTAAAGAAGCTCAATGAATTGCAGAAACGGAATACTGTGCTTATGAGAAAATATAAAGGTGATGCTAAATTTGCACGAGTCCATAAACGAATTCGTGAAGAAAATCAGCAGAGGGCTGGGCATGGGAAAAAGCCTTTGGTGTCTACCTATGATGAAATCATCATGGATGTGCTTTTATCTATAAAAAGTGATATTGATCAGAAGGTTTATGACAGACACGACATTTTAAGGAAAGATGCTTATTTTGAACAAACCGTAATGTCACAGATTAAACTTGGTATGGATAAAATGGGCATATCCAGCGCAAGAGAAGACAGACTGTTTATTCAAAGCAGAATTGCCCGTCAATATCTTGACCAGTATTATGCCACATATCCGGCAGCATAAGATAGTAAAAATGGAGAGCGACTAATGAATATAAAAGAAAAAACAGTGGCCCTGATTGATGCTTTAAAGTCAACATGCCAGACATATGGTATGGGTAACGACGGAAACGAATATAAGATCATTACACAGGTTTTTTTGTATAAATTCCTCAATGACAAATTTGGGTACGAAGTAAAAAAAATCAGGCCAAAGCTTGCAACTGCAGAATCCTGGGATGTAGCTTTCGGAAATATGACAAAAGATGACAGATTGGATCTGTTTGACGAGATGTCACCGGATATTCCGCGTTTGAATCCGGAACATTTGATTTCATTTTTATGGAATCAGCAGACAAAGGGTGATTTTGACATCATTTTTGATAACACAATGATAGACATTGCTGATTTGAACATTGCAATTTTTTCGACACAGACTACACAGAATACGAAGATTCCTTTGTTTGAGAAATTAACCCAGTATGTTACGGATGAAGCGCAGAGAGCGCCTTTTGCGAGAGCGCTTGTAGATAAACTTGTAAATTTTTCCTTTGAGGAAGCTTTTTGTGAACATTATGATTTTTTTGCAGTCGTATTTGAATATTTGATTAAGGATTACAATACAGCCGGAGGGGGGAAGTATGCAGAGTACTATACGCCCCATGCAATTGCGGCGATTATGGCAAGGCTGCTTGTAGGCGAAAACAGTGACTTACACAATATGGAATGTTACGATCCTTCAGCAGGAACAGGTACATTGTTGATGGCTCTCGCACATCAAATAGGGGAAGATAAATGTACTATATTTTCACAGGATATTTCTCAGAGAAGTAATAAAATGTTAAAGTTAAATCTAATTCTGAACGGCTTAGTATCTTCCCTGGATCATGCCATTCAGGGTGATACGTTGACCTCCCCTTATCATAAATCAGACGATGGCCAGAATCTACGCCAATTTGATTTTGTAGTATCCAATCCGCCCTTCAAAATGGATTTTTCAGATACAAGGGAAAAGATTGCTGCAATGCCGGCACGTTTCTGGGCCGGGGTTCCTTCTGTCCCAAAGAAGAAAAAGGAAAGTATGGCAATTTACACATGCTTTATCCAGCATGTGGTTAATTCTTTAAAGGCGAATGGAAAAGGTGCAATCGTAGTACCTACAGGATTTTTGACAGCTAAGAGCAGCGTTGAAGGAAAAGTCCTTAAAAAACTGGTTGATGATCATATTGTTTATGGCGTTATCAGTATGCCCTCCAATGTATTTGCTAATACCGGTACAAATGTATCCGTTCTTTTCTTTGATAATTCGAAATCTGCGGACAAAGTTGTGCTGATAGATGCATCGAAGCTGGGAGAAGAGTTCAAGGACGGAAATAACCAGAAACGCCGTCTTCGTGATTTTGAGATAGACCAGATTGTGGAAACTTTTTTAAATAAGGAAACAGTGGAAGACTTTTCGGTTGCAGTAACTTATGATGAAATGAAAGAGAAGAAATATTCCCTTTCAGCAGGGCAGTATTTTGATGTGAAAATTGCATATGTGGAGCTTTCACAGGAGGAATTTGAGGAGAGAATGGCTGCTTATCAGAGGAAATTGCAGGAATATTTTGATGAAGGCAACCGACTTCAGGACGAAATCATGGAGCAGTTAAAGAAGGTAAAGTATGAATAAGACAAAGCTTGGAAATATAGCAAATATCATAACGGGTCCGTTTGGTTCTCAGTTACATATGGAAGATTATGTAGATGCTGGTATTCCTGTTATTATGCCTCAGAATATAAAAGGACGAATGGTAGATTATAATGGAATCGCTCAAATATCAGAAGAGGATTTTACAAGATTAATTAGGTACGCTACAAAAGAAAATGATTTGATTTATGCAAGAAGAGGCGATGTAAAGAAACACGCGTTTATTTTATCTGATTCTCCTACTTTATGTGGAACGGGATGCTTACGAGTGAGGGTTGTAGATGAATCTGTATATCCGTTGTTTTTATCATTTTACCTTAATAGGCCGGAAACCAAAAGGTGGATATTTTCTCATGCTGTTGGAACAAATATGCCTAATTTGAATACAGGAATCTTAGCGGATGTTCCAGTGGAGTTTCCAAGTTTAAATGAACAGATAAAAATAGCAGAATTATTACAGAAGATAGATACAAAAATTAATAATAACAATAAAATAAATGATAATTTACAGCAAATGGCCTATATCACATACCTGCATATGTTTTATGGAAAAAGGCCGAATACAAAGCTTGGTGATATTCTGATAGAACATCCAAAGTCTTCTATTCAAGTTAGTGAAGCTAAAGAGGCATTAGGTAGGTATCCATTTTTTACAAGCGGTGATGCTATTTTTCAATGGGATGAACCACTTGCATTAGGCAGAAACTGCTTCTTAAATACCGGAGGCAATGCCGATGTGAAATTTTATGTCGGTGAAGCTGCTTATTCAACCGATACTTGGTGTATTACCGCAAAGGATAACTTGTCTGACTATCTTTACATGTTACTGGAAAGTATAAAGCCAGAGTTAAATTTGAAATTCTTCCAAAGGACAGGATTAAAACATCTTCAAAAGCCATTACTTAAGGAAAGACCCATGTATGTACCTTGTGCCAGTGAACTGTATGTTTTTAACAATGATGTTCAGCCGTGGTTATCAATGATATCCGATAACATTCGAGAATCTAAAGAACTCACGGCACTCAGAGATTGGCTTTTGCCCATGCTCATGAATGGACAAGCTACCATCTCTGACTAAGTTTCTATATGATCGTTTATAACCGGAATTCGGAAAGAAAATCACAATACATTCAAGTGCTTCTGAGTACCTTACATTTGTGGCTGCCACAGGAGGCAGCGGTAGCAGCTATAAAATGCGCTACGGGTATGAGAATATTTGGTTGACGCAAAAAATCATTGCAAAACAGGCAAAACTTCATACTGAAACAGAGTTTGGAAAATACAGGATTATCCAGGATAAGCCCTTTGTATCAGACTTCGACCGTTATATGTTAGAATTGAGGGAAGCGGCAAGCGATACCAATGCAACGTACGAGTAGTCGTTTCAGCATGGCCAACTCTCACCAATGGCTTGCAGTTCTAAATTATCATTTACATTATAAAACATACAGTAAAGGAGAACAAAAATGCCAACAACAATAGAAGTGAATAAACAGAGCGTTGAGGCTCTTTTAGGAAGCGGAAAAATAAAACCCTTTGTAATTCCGGAATATCAACGGCCATATGCATGGACAGACGAACAGGTAGAGACTCTTTTTGAAGATTTATGGGAATTTACAGCCACAAGCGGCGGTACGGAGCGAGACGGTTCATACTTTCTGGGCAGTATTGTGGCTTATGAAAATGAAGATGGGGAGCAGGAAATTATTGATGGCCAGCAGCGTATTACTTCTCTGTTCCTTTTGCTTCGCGCTATTTATACGCGATTGGTTGCCACGCCAGAATCCGAAAGAACGGCGGAAGCCAACAACTTTATTGGAAAGATTGAGCCGGCTATCTGGAGGACAAATAAACTGACCGGTACGGTGGATTTTAAAAATATCCTTTTAACGTCACGTGTCGTTAATAATGATGGCAACAAAATACTGCGTTCCATATTGGAGACCGGAATGGCGGATGAGAATGCCAAAGATAACTACTCAAAGAACTACCGATATTTTCAGGGATTGTTTGATAAACACGCGACAGAAAACCCATTGATGGTATATCAGTTTATTTATGCACTTTTGAATCAGGCGATTTTGCTTCCAATCACTGCTGATACGCAGGATACGGCCCTGACCATCTTTTCAACATTAAACGATAGGGGGCTGCCTCTTTCCGATGCAGATATTTTTAAGGCAAAAATTTATAATCAGTTGGAAGAAGAGGAAAAGAAAGATTTTATAGAGCGCTGGAAGGAATTGGACGAACAGGCAGCGGAAGCGAATGAAAGTATACAGCAGCTTTTCTACTATGCTATGTTTTATTTTCGCGGGTTGGAGCAGGATACCAAAACAACCACTCCCGGGGTGAGAAAATATTATGCTGTAAATAAATTTGAGAGATTACATAAGCCCGGCTTGTTAGATATGCTGTTTGTGATTTTGAACTTATGGAAGGTCGTGAACAGGGGAGAAGAAATGGAACAGGAGGCTTGGTCTAAAAATGTGAAAATCAGGCAGTCTCTGGACATATTGAGCTCATACCCCAATGAATTTTGGAAATATCCGGTTGTTATTTATTATATTTGCTATCGCAATGAGGAGCATTTTGAGACGAAGTTTGGCTTGTTCCTAAATAAATTATTGACAGAATTGCTGACAAAGTATCTGCTGCTTCCTACCATCAATGCTGTTAAAATGGATATCCTGAAATTAAATTCTGCGATTGTATCATCAGATACGCCTGTATTTGATTTTAAGGATATAGATACCAGCCAGTTAGAGACATATATTCATAATCCAAATAAAAAAATTGTGCGTATGCTGTTAAAAACGCTGGCATATGAACAGCAGGACGAGCTTCTTCCAGAACGATGGGAGATTGAACATATTTTTCCGCAGAAATGGCGGACAAATTATTTTGTAGATGTGCCTGATGAAACCATCAAGAAAAAGATTGAGCATATCGGGAATAAACTTCCATTTGAAAAGAAGTTGAATATCATAGCTGGGAACGGTTATTTTGGTAAAAAGAAAAAAGAGTATGCTGCTTCTAAAATTGCTATCACCCAAGCTATGGGAACATCGAATATAGAAGAATGGGATATGGATTCTATTATAAAAAGGGATATCCGCATCTCCGATGCTATCATGGCGATTTTGTCTAAGTGGGATCATGACTACGGGAGCTTGTTTGGAACAGAGTCAATAGAAAATAACGATTCATATTCATCAAAAGGAATTGATCGTTAGTTTTATGTAGGTGCTTTGTTTGGATGCAACGAGAAAAGAATTGAATTTGAAGTGACCATACTTTCGTCGTAAGAAAATCGTATGAATTTCCAAGTAAAAAAGTAGGAAGTCTGTTGGACGGAACGAGAAAACAGCGCTCTTGTTTTTGATAAAATATCTGTATCAAAGCAAGAGTGCTTTTTACATAAGGAGGAATGATTGATATGAGCCAAAGGAATAGGAAACACAACTATAAACAGAGACGCAGCCGGTATCTCTTGTTCACAGGAATTTTATGTTTAGCCGCAGTATCTGCAAGTTGCATTTTATGGTTTGATTTTAGTCATACGGCGAAAAAAGATGGCGTGATGGAAGAAGCGCCAATTACCATTACAGAAAGTGGAATTCAGGCAAAGGAAGAAATAAAGAAAACAGTCATGGGAACTGCTGATAGCGGCGAACCACAGGAAGTGGAAGAAAATCTTAGCAGCGCGCAGGAGCCGGGAATAGAGGAACCGTGGAATTTAATGCTTGTGAATAAAGAAAATGCGGTTCCGGATAATTATGAGGTGAATCTGGTTGAAGTTGAGGGAGGGGAGCGGGTAGATGAGCGCATTTACGAGCCCCTGATGGAAATGCTGTATGCGGCAAAGGAGGGGAATTTGGGCGTATTGCCTATGGTGGTATCCGGTTATCGGACGCAGGAAAAGCAGCAGAGCTTGTATGAGGAAAAAATTGCAAAGTTCAAAGGGGAAGGATATTCAGACAGCGAAGCCGTAAATCTGGCAGAACAATGGGTTGCCGTGCCGGGTTACAGCGAGCATCAGCTTGGCTTTGCAGTGGATATTAACGGGGCAACGTATGATGTTTATTTATGGCTGCAGGAAAACAGCTATAAGTACGGCTTTATTTTCCGGTACCCCGGCACTAAAACGGATATTACCAAAACGGCGGAGGAAGTATGGCACTATAGATATGTAGGGAAAGAAGCGGCAAAGGAGATTTACGATAGAGGCATCTGTCTGGAAGAATATCTTGAGGAGCGATAGTGGGAAAGAACCATAGGAAGGCCCTTAATAAAAAGTTCTGAAAGAATCATGGTATTAATTGACAAAGCGTAAAAATAGCAATATATTATTTATTAAGAGTAAATTTTGTTGAAAAAATTCTCCCAAAAATAAAATTAGGAGGTGCAAAATTGAAAAAAAGAATAATTTCAATTGCTTTAGCGCTATGCTTATGCATTTGTTCTCCGTCGGCAGTAGTACACGCATGGCAAGAAGCTCCTTTGCCCCAAGGGGGTGTTCTTGCAGAAGAGCTCACGTCTGAGCCGATTGCCCAAAGGAGTACTATCCCTGACCCAAAGAAGGCTTATGAGGCCATGATTGCTCTGCAGAATCAGGCTGCGTATAAGGAAGGGACGACTTGGACCAATGACACGCCTTATTCGGATTCCAAGGGATATTATAAGTGGAAGGGCGGACCCCTTGGCGGGGCGAATATCAGCGCCGTGGGCTGCGTTGCATTTGCTTTTATACTTAGCGATGCGGCATTTGGCGACCTGCCTGCCCGAATGTACGCAAAGGGCGGTTTTTCCTACGGAGATATAAAGGTGGGAGATATCTTGCGGGTAAACAACGACGCTCATACCGTGATCGTACTTAAGGTGTTCGATACGGGGGTGATTGTCGCCGAAGGCAACATCAGCGCCGGAGACCATAAAGGGAAAGTCCACTGGGGGCGGGCAATCTCTAAGGGAGAGGTGATGAATAGCACCAGCCATTATATTACCCGTTATCCCGAAGGTTATGTTCCCCCAAGCGATCCGGATGCAAACGTGTCCATTGACAGCGGAACCATTGGAGGCGGGCTTACATGGAAGCTGACGAAGGCGGGAACCCTGACGATATCCGGGAATGGCGCAATTCCGGATTACAATAGTGGAGAGCAGCCCTGGTTTAAACATAACAGTAAAATCTGGAAGGTCGTTATCGCAAATGGCGTTACAAGAATCGGTTCCTGTGCTTTTATGAATTGTGGGGTATTTAGTGCAGAGATTCCCTCCAGTGTGACGGCAATTGGCAATAATGCTTTTCGCGGTTCTTCTATTATTTCCGTGACTATTCCCTCCAGTGTGAAAACAGTTGGGGACGGCGCTTTCCGGGAATGTACAAATCTTAAGTCTGTGAAAGTATCCAAAGGAGTAGAAACCATCGGACCTAATGCGTTTCGCTTTTGCACAGGCCTTACTGCCATAGCTTTGCCATCCAGTATAGGGGAGGTAGGCGAAGCTGCGTTTTTCCAGTGTACGGCAATGACAAGTGCCACGTTTGCTTCTGGCGTCAAGCAGGTAAAGATGGGCGCAAATATGTTCACAGAATGCCATTACTTGATGAATGTAATCCTGCCCAGAAATATAGACTGCATCAGTGAAGGCATGTTCCAGAATTGCAAGATGCTTTCTGAAGTGCAAATCCCCCAGGGTGCAGAGAGCATTGAAGAGTCGGCCTTCGCTTCTTCTGGAGTAAGTACGGTTGTAATTCCCCATAGCGTAACATCCATAGGGATCGCCGCATTATCGGATTGTCCTCTGAAAAATATATATTTTACCGGCACCCAGGCCCAGTGGAACAGTGTAAGAAAACTAGGCGATACCATGGCGGCGGTGTCAAAGGCAGCGATCCAGTATAATTACGTTCCCCCCGTTATTTCAGTGCCAGATGAAAGTGAAGACAGCGATCTTAACGACGGGGATCATTCAGATAGTGCAAAAAAAGAGGATATTTCTAAAGCGGCCGTAACTTTATCAAAAACAAGCTATACCTATGATGGCAAGGCTAAGAAACCAACGGTAACTGTAAAGCTGAATAATAAAACATTGGTTTTGAATACGGATTATACCGTATCCTACAGCAATAATACGAATGTGGGAACAGCAAAGGTAACAGTTACCGGAAAGGGAAACTATACTGGCAGTAAAACCGCCACCTTTACCATTGCCAAAGCAGCGGAGACTCCTAAAAAGACGGATATTTCCAAGGCGACGGTAACCTTGTCAAAAACAAGCTATACTTATGATGGAAAAGCAAAAAAACCAACGGTAACCGTAAAGGTAGGCAGCAAAAAATTGTCTTTGAATAAGGACTATACGGTATCCTACAGCAATAATGTCAAGGTAGGAACCGGGAAGGTAAAGGTCACGGGCAAAGGGAATTATAAAGGAAGTAAGACTCTAAGCTTTAAGATTGTAAAAAAACAGCCAAGCACAAAAATCACCTGTAAGAAGACAGTGTACAAGGTTGCTTATGGTGGGAAGTCCTTTAAAATTGACGCGACGTCAAAGAAGAAAATGACATTTACCAGTTCCAAGCCAAATATTGTGGCTGTAAATAAAAATACTGGAAAAGTAACCATCAAAAATACCGGAGTTGCCGTTATCACTATCAAAGCGGGAGACGGATCAAAAAAGGTGACCGTCAAGGTAAGCCCGAAGAAAGAGTCTGTAAAGTCGGCGAAGACAGGAAAAGGCAGAAAGCTGACTGTGAGCTGGACAAAGGATAAAAGGGCCTCGGGCTATCAGGTGCAGATAAGTACAGATAAGAAGTTTAAGAAGAATGTGAAATCTAAAAACCTGTCAAAAACCTCTTATACATTTACGAAGCTTAGTACAGGTAAGAAGTATTATGTACGAGTGCGCAGTTATAAGAAGTATGGCAAGGAAACACTGTACGGCACATGGAGCAGTGTAAAATTAAGCGGTAAGATTAAGAAGTAGGCATGGAAGCGTCGCTAGTATTCTTTGCGTTACTTCCGTTTCCGAGGACGTTTATTTTTAAAGATAACCGTCTGGTTGAGGCCAGACGGTTATCTTTTTTCATCATAAAACGGTGATGACACAGAAGCGCCCGTTTGTGGCGGAGATAAAGCTTTTTGCAGCTTTTTGTCGATATATAAGGTATCAGGAAAAAGGCGGGGTGATTATAATGCTGTCAATAGCAGTATGTGACGACAACATAATAACGTGCAGCAATATGGCCAAAAAAGTCAAAGAGATATTGGAAGAAATGAGAAAATCATGCATGATTCGTCAATTTTTTAGCGGTAAGGAGCTATTGCAGGCCTCTGAAAGCTTTGACATTGTGTTTTTAGATATTCTAATGCGTGATTTGGATGGGATGAAAACAGCGCGGATATTTCGTGAAAAAGCATCTGACAACATTCTTATTTTTATATCTTCCAGCAGAGAATATGTGTTTGCCGCCTATGACGTGGAGGCCTTTCAGTATTTGTTAAAACCCATAGAAGATATAAAATTGCAGCAAGTATTAAAGAGAGCCGTTTTAAAAACAGAAAGCCGTTCTCAGGAATTTATCATTGCCAGTAAGGAAAGACAGAAAAGGAAATTATTTTTGGACGACATCTATTATATTGAAATGAAAGGAAGGATACTTGAGGTTCACGGAACAGACGGTATTTTTACTTATTATGAACGGATCGGAGAGCTGGAGAGCCAATTACAGGAAAAAGGGTTTTTCCGGTGCCATAAAAGCTACCTAATAAATTTGAAATATGTGGAAAGCTATCGCCGGCAGGAAGCGATTTTGGAGAATGGAGAGGGGATTGTAATCGCAAAAAGAAGATATGAGCAGTTTTGCAGGGAAATATTGAAATATATGAGCAGGCATGGAGGAATTCTATGAAACAAGGTTTTGACTCCTTATTTTTGGTGTTAGAAGCGATATGTTATTTGGGATATTTGTGGGCGGCTGTTATATTCTGCCAAAAATATGTAAGTGTTTCGAAAAGGAATGGGCTGCTGTTTACAGTCGGGGCTTTTATGGGCAGGACGCTGTTAGCGATGTTGAATCAGCAGTTTTTGGTGTGTTATATAGTGGTTCAAATGTTGGACCATACGGTGTTGATCGGCTTGATGGTAATCTTGTTTCAGGGAGAGAAGGAGAAAAAATTTTTGGCTGCCTCCATGATAATAACAGTGCAAACATTGATCATGGATGTCTGCGGTTCTCTCCTGTCAGGTGTTACATTGATCTTTAAGCATACCATACAAAAGATTCCGGTGCCCTTGATAGAGGAGTGGGAATCCAGTATCATCGTATGCGTCGGCTTTGGGATAGCGATACTGGCCATAGGAAGGACGGCGGCTCATGTTAGCTCTGTTTTTTATCACAAGTCAAGAAAATGGTATTTGATGTTGGCAATTCCTTTGCTGATGATGGTAGGTCTGTCGGATGTGGCGGGCTGGGGAGCCTGCCATGGGGTAATGGTGAGAAGCGCGGGGAATATGGGACTGTATTTTGACCAAATTGTAAGTCATGCGGAATATGGAGTTATGGCTGCTTTGTCTATATTTGCGGCAGGCCTTTATGTATTTGGAATGGAACGGATTGATCTGGAACAGAAAAAAAGCAGCCAATATCACTCTCAGATTGCAGTTTACAAAATGCTGCAGGAACAATATAGCCAGTCGGAAGGATTAAGGCACGACATGAAAAACCATATCATTGCTCTGCTTGGGCTGTTCCAAAACAAAGAATGGGAAAAGCTGGGGGAGTATTTGCACCAGATGGAAGGAAACAGCCTGCAAACAGGCGGAGACGTAACAGGAAATAAAGCGGTGGACGCACTGCTGTATCAAAAGAGGAAACAGGCGGAAAGAGAACATATCCTATGGGAGTGTGACGTACAGATACCCAAAGGATGCGGTATTTTGGAGTTTGATTTGTGCATCTTATTTGGAAATATACTGGATAACGCATTGGAAGCATGTGAAAGACTGTCCAATAACCAACATCCTTTTGTAAATATTCAGGGAAAAGCCGTAAAAAAATGCTTCCTGATAGGAGTAAAAAACAGTATGGAAACAGCAGAACCACATCAGACTAAGAGCATGGACAAGAGGGCCTGGGAGCATGGAATCGGCCTTAGGAATGTCCGGGATGTGGTACAAAAGTATCAGGGAGTAGTTGACATAAAAGCTGACGGCGGCAGTTTTTTTATTTCGATTCTGATCCCTATGGAAGTTTCCGCTTAGGACGCGAAAGAAAGCTTTTGAAGCAAAAAGGTAATTTGGCATATGCGGGCTGTCGAAAGGATAGATGAAAGCAAGATACTTTTTTGAATGAACAGGAAAAGGAGGCGTCGCTGTGAACGTAAAGACAATGGAAGGACTTGTAGGGGCAAGGACGAATTTGAATGTGATGAACACGCCTATGAGGGTGTATAAGGATGCTAGGCGCAGAGGGGATTTGAGAGTGATGGAAAGGGCCATGGAATATGCGGGAGATTTTGCGGATAAGGCTCGGGAATATGAAGAAAAAGCAGACATAGGAATGGAAGAAGAGGCGAAAGAGGTACGGGAAAAAATTAAAGCGGAATTTGAAGAGGCCATTGAAAAACGCCAGGAAGAACGTAAGGAGCAAACAGAGCAGGTGCAGGAACAAAGGCAGGAGGAGCTCCATACCGACACGGTGGAGATCAGTGAGGAAGGAAACCTGTTATTTCAAGATACTCTGCTGCCTTCCCATAGGGACGGTGATGCAAAAGGCAAAGACTCAAAACCTCAAAATGCACGTATGACTGGACCGTTGGTATCCGGAGGAACCATCGACGTTGGAATATAAAGCCAGGGCCTAATATTCTTTTGGCTCATTTAGAAAAAGAATTCGTTGCAGTTTCTTTCAAATTTGACTTGACTAATTAATCTTACAAGTGTAATATTAAAGAAAAATATTGATACGTAACAGCAACGGAGGTTCCTATGAAACGAAAGAGAAAACGTGGGCGGAGAAAAAAAATCATCTTTATTTCGTGTATTGCGGCTGTTTTGGCAGGGGTGATGACGGCAGGTATAGCGCTATGTCTCAGTTACTTTTCCTCCAAAGAGGAGGCTGGCGCCTCGCCGGAAGAACTTCTCGCCAAATATATGGAGCATATTCCCCGGAAGGAATATGATTACATGTATAGCATGTTGGATGTGGAGGCATCCAAACATGTAAGCTGGGAGGAGTTTTTAAAACGCAATTCTGCTATTTACGAAGGGATTGAAGCAAAAAATTTAAAGGTAACAGATATTGTATATGACAAAGAACGAAAAATCGTGACGTATCATACCACCATGGATACCGTTGCCGGAACGGTCAGCTTTGAGAATGAGGCCCTTTTTCTGGAGAGAGAAGAAGGGTATCAGCTGGTGTGGGATGATTCTTTGATATTCCCTAATTTAAAGGCTTCGGACAAGGTGCGTGTATCTGCAGAACAAGCAGAGCGGGGAGAGATTTTAGACAGGAACGGGCGTATGCTTGCAGGGAAGGGCGTGGCGTCGTCGGTGGGAATTGTCCCTAACAAAATGGAAGAGCGGCAAAAGGTCGTACAAGAAGTCGCCGGGCTGTTGGAAATTCAGCCGGAAGTAATAGAGAAGAAGCTGGACGCGGCGTGGGTGAAAGAGAATTCCTTTGTGCCGATTAAGACGATTCCGAAGGTGAAAGAACTGGATCTTTTAACGCCGGAACCGAAAGATGAGGTTCTTACAGAACAGAAACGCCAGGAAAAATTACTGGAAATTCCAGGGGTGATGATTTCTGATACGCAGGTGCGGGAATACCCCTTAGGGGAGACCTGCGCCCACCTGATAGGATATGTGCAGAACGTGACGGCGGAAGATTTGGAGGAACATCCAGGGGAAGGATATACTTCAAACAGTGTGATAGGAAAAAGCGGAATGGAAGGACTGTTTGAAAAAGAATTAAAAGGACAGGACGGATGCAGGATCTGTATTGTAGATAATCAGGGCAATGAGAAAGAAGAGCTTACCTGCATACCCGTACAGCACGGACAGAGGATACAGCTGACCATAGACGCTGAGTTACAGCTGTCTTTGTATGAGCAGTTTCAAGATGACAAAAGCTGCTCTGTGGCTATGAATCCTTATACGGGAGAAGTACTGGCCCTGGTAAGTACGCCTTCTTATGATAACAATGGTTTTATTTTGGGATTGTCCGATGAACAGTGGCGGGCATGGAATGAAAATGATGATAAACCCATGTACAACCGTTTTCGTCAGGCGTGGTGTCCAGGCTCTACGTTTAAGTCCATTACGGCTGCGGTTGGCTTGGAATCAGGAGCCATTGATCCAGAAGAAGATTATGGGAATGAGGGCTTGAGCTGGCAGAAAGACGCTTCCTGGGGTTCCTATTATGTTACGACACTTCACGCTTATGAACATGCTGTTTTAGAGAATGCCTTGATTTATTCCGATAATATCTATTTTGCAAAAGCAGCGTTAAAGATCGGGGCGAAGGAATTGGAGCAGTCTCTGGATCGTTTGGGATTCCAAGAAGAAGTCCCCTTTGAAATTAAAATGGCAAAATCGCAGTATTCCAATTCCGAGCATATGGAAACTGAGATACAGCTGGCCGACAGCGGCTACGGGCAAGGGCAGGTTCTGGTAAATCCATTGCATTTGGCGTGTTTGTATTCGGCCTTCTGCAATGAAGGAAATATCATCAAGCCTTATTTGGTGTATCAGCAAGAAGCTTCGGTACAATATTGGATTCCGGAGGCATTTTCCCCACAAACGGCCAGCCGGATATTGGAAGGGACGAAAAAAGTAGTGAATGATCCCAACGGAACAGGATATGACGCCCACCGGGAGGATATTGTCCTGGCGGGAAAGACAGGAACTGCGGAAATCAAAGCCTCCAAGGAGGATACTTCCGGAACAGAGCTGGGATGGTTTGCCGTCTATACGCCGGATAAGACAGAAAAACGCCCCATACTAATCGTAAGCATGACAGAGGACGTGAAAGAACGGGGAGGCAGCAGCTATGTGGTAAAAAAAGACAGCCAGGCTCTGGAGCAATGGTTTTTGAATGACAGAAATCCAAATAAGTAAGTAAGGAGCAAAGCCGTGATAAGAAATGCGGCTTTGCTCCTTGTTTTTTCTGAAATCATATTTTCCCATTTCATTTTTCTTAAGGATTTGATAGAATGAACATAAGAGGGTTGATATTGGATAACAGAAGGAGAGCGAAAGATGAATAATAAGGTAAAAAGCGTTTTGAGATTCCTTTTTCCGGAGGTAAAGATTAGTAAAAACAAAGGAAGGCGGGAAGGGAGAAGCATATGTCCATGTATTTGAATAACGCAGAAAGCTTTGCCTTGTATCAGAGCCAGGTAAGGAGTCCTTATTTTGTAGATAAAACAAGGATTCTCTCAGAACTGATTCCACTGGTGGATTTGGGAAATCAGCATATTTGCATTACAAGGCCGCGTCGCTTTGGAAAAACGGTAATGGCCAATATGATTGGAGCTTTCTTTGGCAAAGGCGTTGACGCAAGATGTTTGTTTGATACATTAGAGATTGCAAAAATAAAAGGGTATCGTGAACATTTGAATCAATATAATGTGATTTCTATTGATTTTAGCGTGATAGATGATGATTGCAAAAGCTATAAGGAATACATGGATACCATCAAATTGTGTTTAAAAGAGGATTTGTACCATGCGTATCCAGAAGTAAAATTTCGCAGGGAAGGGATGGTCAGCGAGGATTTACGGAGAATTTTTCAGCAGACAGGAGATCAGTTTCTATTTGTGTTAGATGAGTGGGATGCAATATTTTATGCCCCTTTTGTGACGGAAGCAGACAAAAGGTCTTATTTGCTCTTCTTAAAAGGGCTGTTGAAGGATAAGGCGTATACGGCGCTTACCTTTATGACAGGAATATTGCCGATTGCAAAATATTCCAGCGGTTCTGAATTAAATATGTTTTTGGAATATACAATGCCGGGAGAAGCACGTTTTAGTAAGGATTACGGTTTTACAGAAGATGAGGTGGATGCGCTTTATCATCGTTATAAAGAACGGACAGATGAGCTGCGGGTCACAAGAGAAGGATTACGGGAATGGTATGACGGATACAGTACAAAGATGGGAGAAAAAATATACAATCCCCGTTCTGTAGTTACGGCATTGACCAATAATAATCTTGGAAATTATTGGACTAGCTCTGGGCCATACGATGAAATCTTTTATTATATTCAACAGAATATTGATGATGTTCGAGGGGATTTGGCGTTGATGGCGGCGGGAGAATCAGTGCCTGTGAAAATCCGGGAGTATGCTGCAACTTCCATGCATTTATCTACAAAGGATGAAATTTTTTCCGCCATGGTGGTGTATGGCTTTTTGAGCTATTACGATGGAACGGTGAGAATACCCAATAAAGAGTTGATGAATCATTTTTATGAGATGATTCAAAAAGAAAATTCATTGGGATATATAAACTGTTTGGCGAGAGAATCTGGGCGGATGCTTGAGGCGACGTTAGAAGGCGATACGGAGACGATGATGGAGATACTAGAGTATGTCCATCATACGGAAACTCCGATTTTACATTATAATAACGAAGCGGAGTTGTCGGCAATTGTAAATCTGGCATATCTTTCTGCAAGGGATAAATACCGGGTGGAGCGAGAAGATAAAGCGGGAACAGGCTATGTGGATTTTATCTTTTATCCAGACAGAAGAGGGGATGACGGTATTATTTTGGAATTAAAGGTAGATCATACACCGGAAGAAGCAATTGAACAGATCAAGGAAAAGCGGTACGCGATGAAGTTTGCGGATAATGTAAGAAGGAAAAAGCAGGTGGGACGTATTCTTGCTGTTGGCATTAGTTATGATAGAGAGACAAAGAAACATCAATGTAAGATAGAAGTGTTACCGCCTTTGGAAGTATGATAAAATGAATGAAGATGAATATCAAAGAGAACTTTTAAAAATATACGAAGAGTCTCGGGCAGTCAGTTACGATTATGACCATTTGTATTCTATGGATGAAATAAAAAAGGTGATAGAGGAGTTTTAATCAATCAGGAAGGCGGACATTGGCAATACAAGCTGTGGGAATAAAAATTTAAATAAAGGGTACAGAAAAAGAATGGAGGAACATACATGGGTATCATTTCATCCTCTGGGGGAGAGAATAAGGAATGTGAGAATCCATCATGGGAACAAAATCAGGTAAGCGATTTGCAGAAAATCCCGGGAATCGGTGCAAATATGGAAAAGCATTTACACAATATCGGAATCATGTGCGTGGCGGATCTGGCAGGAAAAAATCCGGAAGAGTTATATCATTTGAATTGCTTGAAGAAAGGGTATCAAGATGACAGATGCGTTTTATACGTATTCCGCTGCGCCGTATATTATGCAGAACACAAGCAGCATGAACCGGAGAAGCTGAAATGGTGGTATTGGAAGGATAAACCATATCCTACCGAGACAAAGGAGCATGAGCCATGAAAGAAAGAATCTATGAATATGAGTCCCTGATTTATCAGGCGGATAAAAAAGGAGGCGCTTATGTAGTTTTTCCCTATGATGTGAGAGCTGAATTTGGAAAGGGAAGGGTAAAAGTACATGCTACATTTGACGGAGAACCTTATGACGGCAGCGTAGTGAATATGGGGATTAAAAATGAGGACGGAAGTATCTGTTATATCATCGGGATACGAAAGGATATTCGCACACGTCTGGGAAAGCAGCCGGGAGATAAAGTGTGGGTAACGATTCAGGAACGAGAATAAAAGCGGAGTGTATGAGATGAAAATAAAAGATTGGCTGCGCAGGCTATGTCTGCCAGAGAAAGACGTTTTGAAAAAATACAGGATTACCATGCTGGGCGTACTGTTGTTTACCTTATATGGAGTTGTAATGTCCTTGTTGCCATTGGACGATTTCCCTGAATTTTTTCTAATTTCATATGAAAATGAAATTTGCAGTGCACTGGGGCTGTTTTTTGCAGGGACTTTTTTTGTAGAGACTTATTTTAGAGGGAATATGCAAGACACTCCCCACAATGATAGCCTTCGCCGGCTGGCGGGGAATAGAGCCGGTAAAATATGCGGGTATGGGTGCGCTTGTATTCTGGCGTGTCTGCTTACGTTTTTGATGAATCTAAACGGATTAAATGCCCAGGAGCAGCTATGGAAGGCAGCCCTGGCAGAATGGGCAGGCAGATGTTCTGCGGGCTATGTGCTGCTGCTTTTTGCAGGAGCATTTTATTATAGCTTTCGAAGCGCTGGCATGGCTTTTGAAGAATACGCCTTGAGAGTGTTTGCAAATCTTTTGAAGACAGGTATCGTATATATGATTCTTACTATGGGAGTGTCCATTGTCGTTGGGATATTCCATGTGCTGATTTTAAATAATGGAATATCGTTGGATTTTGCCTGTATGATTCTGATTGTGGGGCTCTATCTGATTCCCAACGGGATCATGTCTCTGCTGGATATGAGGGGAGAACCAGGCTCTCTTTCCTGTACGATTGCAAAATATGTGCTGCCTCTTTTATCGGTGGGATCATCTGCCATTGTCTATCTGTATGTGTTGAAATTAATTCTATTACGCGAGACGCCTTCCAATGAGATATTTCCCATTGTGTCATCCTTGTTTTGCTTAGGGCTGCCTGTTTGGGTGATGGCGGATTACTACCAGGACTCTAGCAGGTATATGCGTTTTATTTCCGCCCTGCCTTATGCATTTGCACCATTGATTTGCCTTCAACTATATTCCGCCTGTACCAGGATTTTTCAATATGGTATGACGCCCAGGCGCTATATGGGTGTTATGCTCATTATATTTGAGGCCGGAGCGCTGTTTATCTGGCATTTTCGAAAAGGACGCCGGGAAAAAATATGGAAGCTTTTATGCGTATTGACTGCAATTTCCGTGTTTGCGCCGTTTCTCAATATGTATCAGGTATCTGACGCCTGGCAGCTTTCTTTTTTAAAAAAGTATTATACTGAGGCAGAAGCAGGAACGGAATTATCCCATCTCGATATGGACCGTCTTACCGGTTCCTGGAACTATCTGAAAAAGCAGGAAGGCATGAAGGAGACGATAAAGGCGTATGATATTACGGATACAAAATTTCTGGAAAAAATAAAGGCGCCGGAGGGAGAAGAAATAGATTTGACCCAACTTCATACATATTATATTCATTGCTGCCAGATGTTGGGAGAGGTGGATATTAGGGAGTATAAAAAAATGTTTATCGTAGATCAGGATGAGCGATACGCCAGATCGGGAGAGGGCATAGATCCTGTTGATTTTACAAAGTTTATTTGTGTTGAACAAGGGACGGAAGAGAAATTGACGGTTGATATCCAGGAGTTTGTCAATAAGTGCCTGGACTATCAGCGGGAACATCCGGATGCAGAGAAAGAGGAAATCAGCCAGGCTATGAAAATGTACCAGCAGATTCCTTTGGGGGATGGAAGCGTCTTGTTTTTGGATCATTTTGAAGTAACGTATCAGGAAGGAATCAAAGACGGGAAGGAGTATTTGGCCTGGCAGAAAATTGATGTGAGAGGAATGGTGTATCAGAAATAAAGAGCTTGAAAAGAGCTTGAGAAGGATACGAAAAATTCAACCTGTCCGTGGAATGTATCGTATTCAAGCTGAATCATTTGCTTTATGGGGGAGGGGAACCTCCCCCGTTTATCATATAAGGAACCCTTCGACTAGCTATTTAGTAATTTTGCAATGTCAGAGAAATTGACGGATAAATCATTAAAAATATTGGAAGTTACCGAGTCAGAAAACGTATAATCTATAGTATCTTCTGATTCAAAATCATATACTGTAATACGATTTTTGTCCGGATCCACAATCCAGTATTCACGTACCCCTGCAGTAGAGTATTGAAACAGTTTTGCAAAATAATCTATCCGCCTGCTGCCTGGAGATACAACTTCAATGATCCAGTCCGGCGCGCCCAGACAGCCCTTGTCGCTGAGTTTGTTGGGATCGCATATAACAGAAATATCCGGTTCCACATAGTTTTTATTATCTGCATTTAAAAATACTGCGAAAGGGGCAATGTCCACTTCACAGGAGCCATTATTGGAATTAATATATTCCCGGATAATTGCAAATAACTCACCTGCAATTCGCTGGTGTTTTCTTGTGGGAGGCGCCATATAATAGAGATTTCCGTCAATCAGTTCTGCACGGTTCCCCTCCGGCAGGGAGTAAATATCGTCAATGGTGTAGGATTTTTCTTGTGCCAGTGCTGGTGCCATAGTAACACTTCCTTTCTGGTTGATGTATTCTTATATAGGAAAATTATAACGGAAATACAGACGGATGTAAATATAGAATTTGGAGCCAAAAGCGGCTGGATATGTTTATGAATCACGGTTTGGGAGGCCTCCTATAACAAGGAATCCAGAAGCTTTATGGAATTTTGCTGGGCGAAATACAAAAACAGAGGGCTTTTACATTGACACATTTTTAAAATCGTAGTATTCTATATATGAAAATGGCATATGCCATAAATACAAGGAGGTGCTCAGGATGCCCAGACCCAGAAAGTGCAGACAAGTGTGCAATTTTCCTCAGACTTTGGCATTTTTGCCAGAGGAGTATGGGGAAGAACAACAGGCTGTGAGATTAACCGTGGATGAGTATGAGACGATTCGGCTGATTGACAAAGAAGGTTTTTCTCAAGAACAGTGCGGGGAATTTATGAAAATTGCCCGGGCAACGGTGCAGCAGATTTATGCAAGCGCGCGGAAAAAACTGGCGGATATGCTGGTGGAAGGTTTGCCTTTATACATTGGAGGCGGCGATATTCAATTATGCAATGGCATAAACAGTGTGTGCAGCCGCAATTCCTGTATCAAGCAGAGCATCCTGAATTTTGTAAAACCGAAAGGAGAATTTATTATGAGAATCGCAGTTACCTACGAAAATGGAGAAATTTTTCAACATTTCGGACACACAGAGGAGTTTAAAATTTACGATATTGAGAATGGCAAAGTGGTTTCCACTCAGATTGCCGATACCAACGGCAATGGCCATGGGGCGTTGGCAGGAATGCTCAGTTCATTGAATGTAGATATGCTGATTTGCGGCGGAATCGGAGGAGGCGCCCAGGCTGCCCTGGCCGGGGCTAATATCAAGCTTTATGGCGGTGTTTCCGGGAACGCAGATGCAGCGGTGGAGGCTTTTCTGGCCGACAACCTGGAATTTAATCCCAACGTACAATGTAATCATCACGGGGAACATCACCATGAAGGGGGCGAATGCGGAAATCATGGCTGCGGCGGAGGACATCATTGCGGATAAGGGGAAAAAGACCTTCACATCCTATAGAATTTCCACATATTCCTCCGGAAACTGGTAAAAAACGAAATAATATGGCAGCGGCACATGACATTTCCATACATTGGAAAATTTAATGAAAAATATTTACAAAATATATTACCGGACTTTATACTTATATCACTTTAACGCCGTTTGATCAAAGGATTCACGGCTGTTTGGCCGTTTCTCTGACAAAATGTGGCGTTAAAATAAGTACAAAGGAGGAGCAGTTATGCCCAGAAAAGGAGAAAATATTTTTAAAAGGAAGGACGGCCGCTGGGAGGCCAGGTACATCCATCATTACGAAAACGGAAAAGCCAAGTATCGTTACGTCTATGGGGCCACTTATGCAGAAGCAAAAGCGAAAAAAATGGCGGAACAATCCCTGCCGGAGAATATCAGGCCGCCTGTTGCAAAACAGTTGTCCACCTTCGCTATATTGGCAGAGTCGTGGCTGATGGATATCAAGATTACAGTGAAGGAGTCTACCTACACAAGATACCACCGTATTGTAAAAAAATATTTGTTTCCGCTTCTGGAAGAACAGATGCTTTCTAAAATGGATCAGAAATATCTGAACGGTCTGACGGAAAAGCTGCTGGCAGAAGGCGGCGTCGATCGCAATCCTCTTTCTCCAAAAACAGTTTCCGATATTTTATGTGTTTTGAAGTCTATATTTAAATATGGAAAAGAAAACGGCTATCCCTGCTTGAATGCCAGCAGTCTCAGATATCCGCAAAAATCGCCGAAGCCTGTAAAAATCTTAACAGAAGATATCAGGATGAAGTTAGAAAAATTATTATTGGATTCCGAGGATACTACAAGCCTCGGAATTCTTTTTACGCTCTTTACCGGAATCCGAATCGGTGAGCTGTGTGGTCTGCGCTGGGAAGATATTGATTTTTCCAATGCTACGGTGAGCATCCAAAGAACCATAGAGCGGATTGCCGATTTGGATCCGTCTGCAGCAACCAAGACAAAAGTGATTATCAGTGAACCAAAAACAGAAAGTTCCAGCCGAATCATTCCTTTGCCGTCTTTTTTAGTAGGATATCTGGAAAAAAGGAAACGGGATGATAATTGCTACCTGTTGACAGGCAGTAAAAAACATACGGAACCTCATCAATATTACATTCGTTATCAAAAGTATCTGGAACGGAACAACATTGACGGTCATACCTTTCACGCCCTGCGGCATACCTTTGCCACACGTTGTGTTGAAATTGGTTTTGACACAAAATCTTTATCAGAAATTCTCGGTCACACAAGTATTACCACTACACTTTCCGTTTATGTCCATCCCACCTTACAACAGAAAAAGCTTCAGATGGACCGTCTTGCGCCCGGCGCTGTTTTATAGTTCAATTACAGTCAATAGGAAAATACGTATTACAGGTTTCCGGGCAGAGAAGAGCTTCTGGACAAGAAGACAAAACCTAGTAAAAATGAGTCAATAGAAACATCAAGATCAGCATAGGAATTCCACTATATATTCCTGATTGCTGATCTTGATTTGATGTTTGCTTATTCCCGCCCAAACCAGTGTTTTCCAATTTTGATAAAATCATGTCCATTTGCCTTTCTTCTGGAAAAGTACACATAGTCAGAATCCAAAATGTATGTAGCGCCGTATACTACATTGTGAATTGCCTGATATTCATCTGAGCCCGGGGCTGCGCTGTCCAGCAGGGGCCAAGTGGAAAACTGCCCTCTCTGGCTCAGCACGGAATAGATATCTCCGGGGAAGGAATTGGAGAAGCTCACCCGGTTGAAAATAGTCTCCACAACGGCTTCCTTTCCTACCATAGAATCAATGCCTGCTTCCAGAAATACAATAGCGGCAAGCAGATCGGTTTCTTCCGGCGTAAGTTCGATTCCCCAACGGTTCAAGGCGGATATTGCCGTTTCAGATTCGGATAAAGATTGTGCTTTTATATAGCCTCTGGAGGTTTCGTCCAGCTGGATGGCCCGCCAATCGCCCGTCTCTTCCACTACTGTCAAAGAGGTATTGGGATCTAATGTGGTCATGGAAGGAGAAGCCTCGTCTGCGGCTTCTTTCATATCGGTATAAGAATTGGTGTACATTTGATAAGGTTCAAAAACAGGCTCTGGGGGAGCCTCCTTGGGCGCTTCGGATGCTTTTTCTTCTGTCTCATTGCCCTCCTCAGGCTGATCTTGATTTTTTCCGGCCCCGGAGGTGTTGTGGGACGCTTCCTTTTTGGCGGTTTCTTCTATGATATTTTCTTTTGTAACGGTGGGTATGGTGTTTTTTGAGATTTCCAGAATGTCTTTTGTGAGATCTCCTCGGATAAAGGAGTAGCGGCGGTTCTTTTCGATACTGGTTTTAACGGAATGTATATGGATTCCATGGCTCTCTTTGGTATCTGTCATCCCCAGTAGCAAGAGGGGAATGGCACAGAATAATATCAGTGATTCCACGAATCTTTTTTTCAACATACATCTCTCCTTCTTTGATTTTTGCCATAGTAAGTCCCTGGCGCAATCAATACAATAGGGATTATAAGGAAAATATGCCGATAATTCTGTAAAAGAATGTCGCTTGGCCCTCTTTTTATTATATGCAAAAAAGAAAAAGCCGTTGCTTTTCCAAATTCTCCATTTGCAAAGAGTGGGGAAATCGTTTATAATTGGTGGTAGGAAAAGCGTTTCATGTACGACAGAGCGGGTGACGATTTGCGAAAGAGAATACAGGATTTGGCGTATGCCAGATTTCGGCATGGGAAGCCGGTCTTGCAGTTATCTACAGACCGGTTGGAATTTGAAGTGTTGCAGGAGGAGATTTACCGGGGGAGTTTTTCCATATCTAGTGTCAACGGGGTTTCCATGAAAGGAAGCATTTATTCCTCCAATCCAAGAATGAAGTGCCAGAATCCGGAATTTACAGGAACAGAGGCGGATATTTCATTTGAATTTCATAGTGAAGGCCTGGTGGAGGGCGATATACAAAAAGGGGATTTTACCATCATTGTAAACGGGGGTGAATATAACCTTTCTTTTGTTGCGTCTGTAAGCAGGTTTTATGCCATTTCTTCCGTTGGAAAAATGAAAAACCTGTTTGATTTTGCCAATCTCGCACAAGTGTCCTTTGAGGAGGCATACCGCATTTTTACGGCTCCGTTTTTTGAAAACTTGTTGAAAGTGAAGGAAGAACAGGAGAGGCTATGGTATCGCGGCGTGGGAGGCCGAAAGGCTTCCATGCAGGGGCTTGAAGAGTTTTTAATCAGTATCCGCAAGAAGCACAGAATTCATATTACCCTTCTGGAACAGGAGAAATTGATATCCAAAGTAGAAGAAGACGTGAAAGAGAGCATAGAGATCAAAAAGGACCAGTGGGGATATGTAAGCCTATGGATTTCTTCAGACAGTGATGTGATACAACCAGTAAAAAAACGCCTGACCACAGAGGATTTTGTAGGAAACCGGGCTAAAGTGGAATTTGTGGTATGCAAGGAACGTCTTCACGGCGGTAACAACTATACAAGGCTTACCGTCCGGGGGCTAGATGAGTGTTGCCAATGCACGGTTTGTATCCGCAAAGAGCGGAGGAAAAAAGAGCATCCTGCCCGGGAGGGAAAGCAGTGTCTTGAACATCTCACCAGGCTGTATCTGGATTATCGTATGCAGAAATTCGTAACAGGGGTGTGGTCCAAAGAGACTTGTGAATGTTTGGAACGGTTGAAGAAATTAGAGCCGGAAAATCTTTGGGTGTTACTGTATCAGGCTCAAGCGCTTTTTATCAATAAGCAAAGGCAGGAAGCAGAGTGGCTGATGGATGCATTTCTCAGGGCGGAGGTTGAGAAGGATACGCCTTTATACGCCTATTACTTGTATCTTTGTACCTTGCAGGTAGGGGAGCCGTCTTATATTGCAAAAGTATTTTTGCAGATTCAGGAGATCTATCGGAAGAATCAGGAAGATATGCGCATGTTTTTGATCATGCTTTTTCTGGATCCTCAACTGAATCAGAGCAGAAGCCGGAAGCTGTCTGCGATTCAGGAAAAAGTGGCTCAGGGTATGCACAGTCCCTTTTTATATATGGAAGCTTATTATCTGATTTGCCATGATGTGTATTTGCTTCAAAGATTGGGGGATTTTGAACGGAGCGTGTTGTACTGGGCCGTTGGAGAGGAAGCGCTTACCCAAGAGCTGGCGGCTCAGGTGATTCGGCTGATTCCTCAGCTTAGGACGTATCATCCCATCTGGTATCGGATCCTGGAAGTGTGCTGCCGCATTATACCGGGGACGGATTCCCTTCATGCCATTTGCAGCTTTGGTATCCGCTGGAATCTTCGAGGGAAGGGGCAGTTGGTCTGGTATGAGCAGGGAATCCGGGAGGAACTTCGGATTGCAGGGCTTTATGAGGCGTGGATGGAGTGCGCTGGAGTAAGGCAGCTAGAGAATTTTCCCAGGACGGCGGTACTTTATTTTCGGTATCACAGCAGCTTAAACGACAAGAAAAAAGCCCAGCTGTACGCTAAGATTGTGCAAAATAAAGAGAGCCATAAAAGCTTGTATGAAGCTTACCAAAAACAGATACAGGATTTTGCAATTATGCAAATGCAGAATGGACAGATCAATGAAAATCTTGCCCTTTTGTATGACACGGAATGGACCAAACTTGCCATTAATCCTCAGATGGCGAAAGCATTATCCCGTATTTTGTATACGCATATGTTTAGCTGTCAGGATACCCAGGCTCTGCGGGTAGTGGTGATTCACCGGGAGTTGAATCAGGAGCAGGTAGTACCCTTAAGCCAGGGGAAGGCATACATACAGATTTATACCGGATCCTTTTGCATTTTTGTAGAGGATGAAACCGGGACGCGTTATGTGCCCAAGGAGTCCTGGGAATTGAAGCGGTTGATGCAGCCGGGGCGCTGTATCCGCCAATGCATCAAGGAGGCTCCCTTAGAGCTTGCCCATTTGCTTTACTATTTTGACAGCAGAAAGACGTACCATACCTTCCAAAAAGAAGATCTTCCTTTGCTGATGGGCCTGCTGGAGCGGGAAGAGATTTCCCGGGAGTATCAAAAAGAAATGAAACCCCAGATGATTGAATATTACTATCACTCTTATACTGGGGAAGCCTTGGATGCGTATTTAAAGCAGGTGGACTGTGAGGGACTTGGACGGGGCATTCGAAATAAGCTGGTGGAGCTTATGATTGCCAGGGGCGTATATGACAGGGCCTATGAAATGCTTATGAATTACGGCAGTGAGCAGGCGTCTGTAAGCAAGCTTTTGATTGTGGCGGGCCACAGGATTGAAGAAACGGGATATGAGGAGGATGAAAAACTGACGGGCCTTTGCCGTGATATTTTTCAAAGAGGGAAGTATAACGAACCGATCTTGGGATATTTGTGCCGATATTTTCAGGGAAATATCAAGGAGCTGGAGCGGCTTTGGCTGTCTGCCCGGGAATTTGATGTAGATACCTATGGATTGGAGGAACGCTATCTGCTGCAGCTTTTGTATTCGGAGAGTTATACGGAAAGTATGGAGGAGATTTTTCAGAGCTATTACGACGCCATGGGCCAGGATCTCATTATTATGGCGTATCTTTCCTATTTTTCGTATCAGAATTTTGTCCGGGAGATGCCCATATCCAATGAATTCTTTCGATGTCTGGGACATCAGCTGGGGCTTGGGAATCCTTTAAATGATATTTGCAGGCTGGCGTATTTTCAATGGCTGTCCTGGCAGGAGACGTATACCATAAGCCAGGAGCATCAGCTGGAGGAATTTTTGCAGGAGAACTTAAAACGCCGGAAATATTTTGCATTTTATCAAAGTCTTCCCCAGAGGCTCTTAAGGAAATACCATCTTCATGACAGGATCATTTTGGAATACCGTTCCGATTCTGCAAAACGTGTGCTGATCGATTACTGCTACACCGGGCCTTCAGAGGAGCTTGACTATGTGGAAGAGGAAATGGAGCAGGTGTACGAGGAGATTTTTGTAAAACAGTTCGTGGTGTTTTACGGGGAAGAGATTCCTTATTACATTAAGGAAGAAAGCCCCAACCGGCAGGTAATAACAGAAAGCGGCCATATCAAGCCGGAGGATTCTATGGTATCCGGGGATGAGAGCTGCTATGATTTGATTAACGGAATGGTGGCGGGGTATTGTATGAAGGATTTTAAGACCTTGACCCAGCTATATGGACAGTATCAGAAACGAAGACAGGAGACAGAGACGTTGTTTCGGCCTTTGTAAAGAGGACATCATTTTCGGCGAAAGAAACGGGCGGGTGAGAACATGCAGGAGAAAACGGGACAGCAGGAGGAAGTTTATATCGGAATTGATCTGGATGACGAATGGACTCAGATCAGTTATTTCGGGCCGGGAATGAAGGAACCGGAAACGGTGAGCATGATTGCGGGAGGAGAGCAGTACCGAATTCCCACAGCTCTTTACCGGCCCGGCGGCTATGGCTCCTGGCATTTGAAGGGAAGCGGCCAGAAGCAAGAGGAACCAGGGATTCGGTATGTGGAAGGATTATGGGGAAAAAGCTTAAGGAAGGAAGTGGTGACGGTTCCCCAGGAATGTGAAGCCCAGGAGTTGTTTGTAGTATTTTTACGGAAGCTGATCCGGCTGGTGCCAGGGCTTATGGACGTGGATCAGATACAGGCTGTGACGTTCCACTTAAGGGAAATGAGCCGGGAGGCGGTGCAGCTTTTAAAACATGCCGCCTGGAGAATTGGAATAGAAAAGAACCGAGTGTTTATCCAGGACGATGCAGAAAGCTTCTGCCATTTTGCCATGAATCAGGGAACGGAGCTGATGCAGCATGACGTGGCCCTTTTTGTATGTGAAGCGCAGGAGCTTTCTTGCTATTACCTGACAAAAGAGCGAAAGAAAATTCCCGCCAGGGTGGATATTTCGTTTTACAATTTGGGGACGTTGCCAACAGAGGATGGGGAACGGGACGCTGTGTTTGCCCGGAAGGTGCAGGAAGTGTTTCAAGGAAAAATTGTTTCCAGCGTCTATCTGGTAGGAGCCGGTTTAGAGGGGGGATGGATGCAGGAATCCATCCAGATATTATGCAGAGGCAGAAGGGCGTTTCAAGGGAAAAATCTATATACCAAGGGCGCCTGTTATGGAAGCATGATACAAAGGACAAAAAAAAGAATTCCTTACGTGTATTTCAGCGACCACAAGCTGTCCAGTAATATTTTTATTCAAGTGCATAATGGGGAACGGAAGTTTTTTTATGATTTGGCGGAAGCGGGAAGCAGCTGCTACGAGGTGGAAAAAAGCTGTCAGGTGCTTTTAGATGGGGATGAAAGTGTTGATATCTGGATGCAGGCTCCGGACAGTGGAAAAGCAAGGATTGAAAGCCTAGTGCTTACAGGGCTTCCTAAGCGTCCTCCGAAAGCTACCAGGCTGATGATTGAGCTGCTGGCGTCCGAACGGCGGGAGATTCGGATACGGATTACAGATGTGGGATTTGGTCCCTGGTACCCCTCCAGCGGGAAGGTATGGGAGTATTGTATCGATGAGTGATTTGTGGATTTGCAGGGAAGAGGCGGCGAGGAAGCCCTTTCTGTTAGAAATTCCAGGCGTGGAAATTTGGACGATTGAAGAATTATGCTTTTATTTGTATCAAAGCAAGGACAGTCTTGAGGACGGAGTCATTGGGGATACGCTGTTTACCTGGCTTTCGGAGGAATTAAAGCTTCCCCGACTGGCAATTACTTTGGCCCAGGAAAAGAGTCAGGGACGGTCAGACTGCTGGTGCGGATGGTTTTTGCTGAAGGAAGTAGGAATGTATTCCGGCAAGGAGCTGGAAGAATTCCGTTTGCTTTGCCTTGCCCTGGAAGATAAGGATGAATTTGAACGGCAGAAGCTGAAAGCCGACCGCCTGCTGCGGGGACAGAAGTATCTGCGCAGTATCGAATGCTATCAGCGGCTGTTGGAGATGGATGAATTGCATCCTCAGAAGAAAATGCTGCTGGGAGATATTTGGCATAATTTAGGAGTGGCCCATGCCAGGTTATTTTTGTTTGGAGAGGCGGCCGGATATTTTCAAAAGGCATACCGGCTGAACCGACGGGAGGAATCCCTAAAAGCCCAGCAGGATGCGGCAAGACTGATGAAACAGGAAGATGCTCCGGAAGCGGCGGGCTTTAGCGTTTCAATTCATTCAGATCAGGAGTGGAGCGACTGCCTTGCCAGGCTTCGGGAAGAATATAAAAAGAAAGTGATGTAAGATGGGATTATTTAAAAAACGAAAAAAAAAGCGGGATATGGGAAGCTTTCTGGAAGGATATTTGACGGAAGAGGCGCCAAAGGAAGGCGTCCATCAAGTGCAGCATCAGGCCTTAAGCTGTTGCGAGATGATGATTTCTCTGTCCAGAGAGCTGGAAGAAACAAAAAAAGAATATCAGCTGGTAACGGATTATCTCAGCGATATCCAGATGCTGGAGGAGCTTCCGGAGCAGGATATGACAAGGCTGCGGGATACGGCCAAAAACATTATCAGCTTGGATAAGGCCAGGAATGAGTTTGTGAACAAGGAACAGCGGCTGTCAGACGCCCAATATATGCAGATGGAGCAGTTGGAAGCAGAGATTCCCGGAGATATCCGGCGGATGCAGGCCAATGAGAGCTATCAGTCTATGATTAAGCGTGATATGGACAATCTGGAGGGGGAAAAATCCGAATGGGAGTATTATCTTTCTTCCTTGATAAAGGAGAGGAAAATGCTGAAAATCGGGCTTTGCCTGTTACTGCCTGTGTTTGCAGTGGGGGTTTGCCTACTGGGATACCTTCAATATGTCCAATACCGGGACGTGCTTCTTTGGTCCATGGTGTTTATCTTGGTGGCTACAATGGCAGGCGGCGGCGGGGTGCTGCGTCTCCAGCGGGACGGACGGGAGATAAAACGGGCAAAAGCCAGCATTAACCGTGCCATTACCCTGACGAATCAGATGAAAGCAAAATACGTCAATGTGACTAATGCAGTAGACTATGCCATTGAGAAGTTTCATGTACGTAATTCTATGGAATTAAATTATATGTGGGAGCAGTATATGGAGGCCGTGAAGGAGCGGGAGGCTGCAGAGAGAACCAATGAAGATTTGGAATATTTCAGCAGCAAGCTGGTGCGGGATTTGAAACAGTACAAGATGTACGACGCCGCGATCTGGGTGCATCAGGCCAATGCTCTGGCGGATAAGAAAGAGATGGTGGAAGTAAAGCACTATCTTTTAGTGCGGCGGCAGAAGCTTCGGGCACGTTTGGAGCAGCAGATTAAGGAAATTCGAGAAGCGAAACAGCAGATGCTTGTGCTGGTGAAGGAAGAGAAGGATCATAAGAAAGAAATTATGGAAGTGCTGGCTTCCATCGACCAGCTTTGCGGATCTTAATAGACGTACCGCCTGATTACTTTTTACAAAGTTGTCAGGCGGTTTGTACGTCAGAGGCTCTATAGGGTTTTAAAGATGATAGAGAGCCGTATATTTGTCTGTAAGATAAGAAATGTAATAATCCGGGTTAAATGGTTCTTTGGTCATGTCTTGTAACAGCTCTTGGGTATTTTTAGCTTTTCCAAAACGATGGATATGCTGATTCAAATAGGTCTGGATGGGCTTTAAATTTCCTTCTTCCAGATAGCGCTCTAAAGGCATTACCGTTTTTAAATGGTGGAAGATTTGTGCTGCAATGGCGCTTCCTAAGGCATAGGAGGGGAAATAGCCGAAGGAGCCTACGGCCCAGTGCATATCCTGAAGGATGCCTTCCGTGTCGGTGGAGGGGCAGACGCCTAAATATTCCTGATACTTTTGATTCCATACAGCGGGCAGTTCTGCTGCGGTGATTGTTCCTTCAAAAATCATCTTTTCTATTTCATAACGAATCATCACATGGAACGGATAGGTCAGCTCATCTGCTTCTGTACGAATCAGGCTGGAATGGGCGTGATTGACAGCCTGGTAAAACTGTTTGAGGGAGACTGCCTTAAGCTGAGACGGAAATGCTTCCTGAAGCCGGCTGTAAATGGGAGTCCAAAAGGAAAGGCTGCGTCCCAGGTTGTTTTCATAAAATCGGGATTGGGACTCATGCATTCCCATGGAAGTGCCCTGGCCGATGGGGGTCATGGTTATGGCGTCGTCGACGCCCTGTTCGTACAGTGCATGGCCGCCTTCGTGAATCACAGAAAAAATGGCGAAGTCCGGCCGGTTCTTTTGAAAGTGGTTGGTGATACGCACATCGTGGTTATGGAGATTGGTGGTAAAGGGATGTTCGCTTTCTGCTATGACGCCCCGGTTAAAATCAAATCCGATATATTCTGCCAAAAAACGGCAGAAGGATCTTTGGATATCTATATTATAGTCCTGGTGTAAAAAGTCTGTTTGAATCGCTTCTGATTTTTCATTTACTTTATGTACCAAAGGCGTCAGAGCAGTACGCAATTTGGAGAAAAATTCATCCAGAATTTCCACATTGAATCCTTCTTCAAAGTCATTCAAGGGTACGTCGTAGAGCTTTTGGCCTTCCTTTTGGTTGTAAGCGGCAAATTTCTTAGAATAGCTGATAATTTCCTCTAGGGTAGGGGAAAAGGAATCATAATCGTTGTTGTTTTTGGCCGCTTCCCAAATGGGATATGCTTTTGCCAACAGGATTTGGTAGGCTTGGAATTCCTCTGGAGGGATGGCAGCCATAAGCTTGTACTCCTTGTTAAGATTTTTTACAATCGCTTTTTCCTCTAAGGACAGCAGCGCCTGTTCTTGCTCTGTGGACAGTTGTTCTAAAAGGTGTTTTACCTCTTCATTGATCAAAGCATTGTAGTGTTCCCCAGACAAAAGTCCAATGGCCTTTGAGGTATACTCGATAGCTTCTTTAGGGGCAGCGGTGCTGTTGTCAAAGCTTAACATGGTCAGGGCCACATTCAGAGCATAGGTCTTGTCCAAATGGGGCTTTAGTTGATCGTATAATGCGCTCATTTTGTTTCCTCCTGTTTTTGAATCTTTTAAAATTTGAATCTTCTTAAAAATGAAAAAACCGGAAAGCATCGGCAGGCGCCGAAGCTTCCCGGAATGGTAAACCGTTTCTTCCCAGGGGGAAACATGGAGACTTTAGGTCCTTATTAACAGCAATTCCCCTGGGGCATATCAAATTCCGGATTGAATGCATAAAAATTCCTGGAGTCTAAGTGATCCTGCACAATCCGAAGCGCTTCCCCGAAAAGGGAAGATGGTAGCATGAAGATGCAGAATGAATCATTCCAAAATCCAATGTTCTGCCGAATAATCAGTCAGTGGAAAGCTGGATCATTTTTTCCATATCGGAAATCAGTCCTCTGGAGTAGTCCTCTGCTTCTCGGTAAAGCTGATCGGCTCTTATGTAATCTTCATCCTTTAATGCCTCAATTACTTCAGCGCCATATTTATGGAAACGCTTGTGCTTTGCTTCCATTGCAGTCCAAATGGGAATAATTTTTGCGGACTTGGGAGTAATGGAATAGTAAAAATGCCCAAATCCACATTTTGAGGAATCAAGCTGCAAGGGCATCACCGTTTTGCTTTCCACCATTTTCTTAAGGTTGGTAAGCCAGGTGCGGTGCGCATTGATAGCTCTTTGCATATAACCGGAAAATTCCTGGTTTTTCAGCTGGAAGAGGGGGTCTTCTGTCATAGAACCCATCTGTTTGATACTGTCGTCTAAGATGCGCTCAATGTCGGCTACCGGATCGGTTGTATTTTTCATATCATGGCTGACAGAACGCATAAAATCAGTACTCTCTATTAACTGATTCTCCATCTCAGCCATAGAGCTGCTGATTTCCTGACTGACAGCGGCTATGGAGCTGATGGATTCATTGACCTTTGATACGTGGCTCTGGTTTGCGTCGTTCAATTCCCATACATGCTCAATCATTCCTGTCATGGAATTTAAGGCGTTGATGGTGCTGGTGGCGCTGTTTACGCTTTTTTGGGAAGCGCTCCGGATGCCTTCTACGAAATCTCCCATATTTTTGGTGAGCTTTTGGGTTTCTTCCGCCAGTCCCCGGATCTCGTTGGCTACTACGGCAAAGCCCCGGCCGGCCTGGCCTGCCCTTGCGGCTTCTATAGATGCGTTCAGGGCTAAAAGATTAGTCTGCAGGGAGATGGAATCGATACCGGCAATCACTTCATTCATGTTGTCAATTACCTGCATCAGATCGTCCATGTCGCTTTGCATATTCCGGGAAATATCAATGGTCTGTTCAGACAATTCTTTGATTGTAGTCAGTTCCTTTTGGCTGGATTCTGTTTTTTCAAAGACTTCTTCTGTAGCAGAGGAAACTCGTATGATGGTATTCGTCAGTTCTTCGTGCTGGTTGTTCGCCTTTCCTGTCATTGTGGAACCGGTAGAGGAACCGAAAATGGCTTCTGTGGCTTTTTCAATATTGTGGGAAATTTCCACAACTTTTTCAATTTGATAGCGCATCATCAGTTCCAAAGAGCTGATCTGCATTACGGCCTGGATATTTTTTTCATAAATTTCCGCAAACCGTTGACGGCCGGTCAGAAGACGCTGATATAGTTCAGATAGCTCCGGTGTTTTGGAGTAATCAGCTTCTTTCAATTCAGAAACTGATTTTACGAGTTTTGTCTTTGTTGTCCCAATATTCATTTTCATAACCTCGTTTTCTCTGATTGATATGGCATCTGTAAGCCAGATGATATTGCAGCTTTTCGTACGTCAACCGGGAAAATGTATTTCCGGGTATGTCTGGCGCAATGATGCTTTAAAGGCTACAATATACTTATAATCATATAATAAGGAATTTTAGGTTTTTTTGCAACCTTTTTCCTAAAATAAATTTGAAATAGTTGCTAGAATCGCCATAAGATTTCCATAGTATGATTTCCGATGTAGATGACTTGTATCAGCGCGTCGGCGATAGATTGTTGATCCGGGAAGGATAAGGCTTCCCAGTCCGGGGCGTAATCATACAGGTTTTTGGCAGGAGAGGGACTTTTTTTGGATGAAATTTCCAGCTCTTGCATAAGGTGTTGGCGCTGTGCGTCTAATTGTTCGATTCGCTGGTTGATATAGGCCATCAGGGTATCTCCGGCTTTGGGAATTTGTTCCAGCAAACAGGCGGTTTCTTCTTTTATTTGCGCCAGACGCAGTGCAGCCTGGGACTGGCCCGGGGATTGGAGTGGCAGGGAGTGGGCGGGAGAGGGAAGCTCTTTTAGTTTGTCCTTGATAGCCTGGGCCAGATAAGCTTCCAGGACGGAAGGGTAGACAGTGCAGCCGCTTCCCTGGGGACATTTTGCGCTTCCGGATTGGCTGCAGACAAAATAGCTGCCCCATTTGGTGTTGGACTTGCGGACTGTCAGGGCATATCCGCAGTTTTGGCATTTGATTTTTCCTGAGAGCCAGGAGTGCTTTGGCTTGCAGGTTTTTGTGGACCGGCGGTTGTTTTGACAGCGTATCCGGCAGGCCAGCCAAGTTTTGGCGCAGATAAAGCCTTGGTGAGGGGCCAGTACCAGTTCTTTTTCAGAAAGGCTTTGGCCGGAGGGGTCATCCAGGGCAGGATTTTGATAAAGATAACAGCCTCGGCCTTCTGTAAAGTCACAGGCAGGGTTGTGTATTTTAGTTCCTTGATTTTGAAAAAAACGGTAGACCTCCAGGTTTGACTGGACATAAATGGGACTGCGCAGCAGTTCGCTTAATCGGGACGTCGTCCACCGTGCTCCCCGGAGATGTGGGATTTGATGTTCTTCCAGGTAGCGGACGATGTCCCCCAAGGAGTGGGAGGGGTCGGCATACATGGAATAGATGAGCTTTAATTGGCTGCTTTCTTCTGGAACTTCCTGATACATGGAGGTGGAGATTCCATGGATGGTTGTTTTTTTCAGGGAAAATCCATAGGGGATGCGGCCGCCCATATAAAAGCCGTGGCGGCTTCTGGCGGCGTAAGAATCTTTTACTCGTTTCTGGATGGTTTCCCGTTCCAGTTGGGCAAAGACAATGCAGATATTCAGCATTGCCCGCCCGATGGGAGTGGAGGTATCAAATTTTTCCGTGGAAGAGATAAATTCCACTTGATAGGCATGAAAGGTGTCCATCATATTGGCAAAATCCAGAATGGAACGGCTGATGCGGTCTAATTTATATACGATAACCCGCCGGATTTTTCCCGCCTTAATATCCGTCATCATTTGTTCAAAGCCGGGACGGCGGGTGTTTTTACCAGAAAAGCCTTTATCCATATATTCTATATAGGGGTTTCCGTGGGTTTCATATCGGCAGTATTCTAGCTGGCTTTCGATGGAAATGCTGTCTTTTTTGTCCAGGGACTGGCGTCCGTACAATGCGTCATAGATCATGGCTTTGATATTTCTGGAAAATACAAAACAGGCTGGCGGCAATTTTTTGTTTTTCCAATGTATAGGCCTGGTCTTTGGGGATCATAGAGCGGTTAATAACGGTAAGGTGCATGTTATCTTGATGAATTTCCTTCGGCATAGCGCCGGGAGCGCTTTCATAATTCATAACGTGCCTCCGCAGGTTGTTTGATACAGGGTATGATAAGCGGCCCGTACACTATGCAAAGGTTTGCTGCAATTTACCCGATTCGCTTCCCCGAAGCGCTGGAAGTGGACGATTTCCCGTTGGCGAAGGAAGCGGATGGGGTCGCATACTTCCGGGTCTTTGACCAGGCGCAGAATGTTATCGTAGGTGGTGCGGGCTTTTTGTTCTGCGGCCAGGTCTTCAAATAAATCTGTGATGGGGTCGCCCTTGGATTGGAATTCACAGGCATTAAAGGGGATGCCTCCCGCGGCTTGGGGCCATAAGGCCAAGGTGTGGTCTACATAATATTTATCAAAGCCGGAAGCTTTGATTTCTTCCGGAGATAGGTTTTTGGTCAGCTGGTAGACGATGGCGGAAATCATTTCCATATGAGCCAGCTCTTCCGTGCCTATATCGGTAAGGACTCCCGCCGCTTCCTTATAGGGCATGGTATATCTCTGGGAGAGATAGCGCATGGAAGCGGCCAGCTCGCCGTCTGGGCCACCAAATTGGCTGATTATGACCTGGGCGATCTGAGGATTGGTTTGAGTAATATTTACTGGATATTGTAATCTTTTTTCATAATTCCACATAAGCTAGAAACATCCTCCTTCCCAAGGCATGGGCTGGGTAGACCACAGCCATTTTCCTTCCGCTGTGTAGGTGTCGATGGTCAAGGGGCCGTACTGGCACTCGTATTCCTTTAACGCTTTCATACGCAGCTCTTTGAAATGATTGTAATAAGCCATCGCTTCCTGATCCTCAGGGTGAGTGTCAAGATAGAGGGTGATATCTACGACGGCAAAGCTTACCATATGAATCCACTGATATAATTTATAACGTTCCATTTGATTTGCCATTATCTATTTACACCCCGCCTTCCATAAAAAGGTTTGTTTAACTCTGGAAAAATAGTTCCGTATGCCAGGGCCTTATCTACTTCATAAGTGGTATGAAAATGCTGCCAGGGTACATAGGCCATGGCGATAGGCATATTGCTCATATCAAAAGTCTGCTGGCAGGAATGGGCGGTACGTTCCTGCTGGCTGCAGTTACAATTTTGCATCATGATAAAATTCCTTTCTATTTGCTATGTTATAATGTATGTAGAATATTCTAAATTGTTATTCCTGTGTGACGATTGACAAGAAGATACAAGAATTTTATAATGAATAACAGCACCTCTGTGAACAAAAGAACGCGAATCGGTGTGTTCCCTTGTCCATTGAGGGCGGCATGGATAAAAGACAAAAGGGGACAGCATTTGGAAGTAGGACTTCCGAATCAGTCCGGATGACGTTGCGTAGCGTCAGAAGGAGGAAAGGATGACAATTTTGGAAGGGACGAAAGATCATACATATATTGTGACAGGCATCTGCACCCAGGAAGCTGTGATGCGCCGGTTGGAGGCCCTTGGCATCAACGAAGGAACACGTCTTATATTGATGAATCAAAAAAAGAACGGAGCTTCGATTATAAAAGTACGAGGAACCCGGTGGGCCATAGGGAAGGATATTGCGGCTGGAATTACGGTGGAACAGGAACCCGGGGAGGAAGGGAAAGCATGAATACGATACATATTGGATTTGCAGGAAATCCCAATTGCGGGAAGACGACGCTTTTCAATGCTTATACCGGGGCGAATCTGAAAGTGGCCAATTGGCCAGGAGTAACCGTTGAGAAAAAAGAAGGGGAGACCAGCTATAAGGGCCAGAAATTAAAGCTGGTGGATCTTCCGGGAATCTACAGTCTGGCTTCATATTCTATGGAGGAAAAAGTTACAAGGCGCTGTATCTTAGAAGAGGATATTGATGTCATTGTCAATGTGGTGGATGCTTCGGCCCTGGAACGCAATCTGTATTTGACGCTTCAGTTGTTAGAGCTTGGAAAACCGGTTATTTTGGCATTGAATATGATGGATATTGTGGAAGAGAGGGGAATGGAGATCGACCTGCATCGGCTCCCGGAGATGCTGGGAGGAATTCCGGTGGTACCGGTTTCCGCCAGAAAACGCTCCGGGCTGGATGTGTTGATGCACGCGGCGGTGCATCATTTTGAGGAGCAGCATTCCTCCCGGGCAGTGCAGTATTCCCCCATGCTGGAAGAAAAAATAGCTCGTTTGGAGGAGGAGCTTGGGAAAAAGAATCCAGAGCTTGCAAACACCCGGTGGCATGCCATTAAGCTGCTGGCAAAGGATGAGGAGGTATGCAGGGCGTATCACATAGAACTACCGGAGGTTTTGGATCAGAATTATGAGAAGACGATTATCAATGAAAAATACCGTTATATTGAAGAAATTATAGAGGACACGCTGTTTTATAAGGAAGAGAAAGGTGCGTTTACCGATAAAGTGGACAGGCTTTTGACTCATCCAGTCTGGGGAATGCCGATCTTTTTTGGCGTTATGGCGGTAGTGTTTTTTCTGACTTTCGCAGTGGGGGATTTTTTGAAGGGATATTTTGAAATTGCATTGGAGCGGTTCTCCGGATTTGTGCTGCAGATCTTTTCTGGTATGGGGGTGGCGGATTGGCTGACTTCCCTTGTGGTGGACGGGATTATTGCAGGCGTAGGAGGGATCCTTACCTTTTTGCCCAACCTTTTTATACTATTTTTGGCGCTGGCTCTTTTGGAGGACAGCGGCTATATGGCCAGAGTGGCATATGTCATGGATGGTCTTATGGGAAAACTGGGCTTGTCCGGGAAAGCCTTTTTGCCTATGGTGCTGGGGTTTGGGTGTACGGTTCCGGCTATTATGGCTTCCAGGTCTTTGGAAAAAGAAGAGGACAGAAGGCGTACCATCTTAATCACCCCTTTTATGTCTTGTTCGGCCAGACTGCCGATTTATGTGCTGTTCGCTGAAATGTTTTTTGGAAAGTTTGCTATGGCGGCGTCCTTTTCCATGTATGTGGTCGGGCTGTTTGTAGCGATTGGAGTTGCTTTTTTACTTCATCGGCGGGATAAGGAAAATAACCATACCTTGTTGATCGAGCTGCCGGAATATAAGACGCCCAATGTCCGTACCATTGGGATTTATGTGTGGGAGAAGGTGAAGGACTACCTTACCAAAGCAGGGACTACGATTTTTATAGCTTCTATTGTGATTTGGTTCTTGTTAAATTACGGCGCTTCTGGAATGGTGGAGGATGTTGCCGACAGCTTTGGGGCGTTGATCGGGCATTGGCTGGTACCGGTACTGGCTCCTGCCGGTCTTGGACTGTGGCAGATCGGAGTAGCCCTGATCTCGGGTATTTCTGCAAAAGAAGTAGTGGTATCCAGCTTTTGCGTTTTGTTCGGCATAGCGAATGTGAATTCCAAAGAGGGAATGGCGGCTTTGACGGACCAGTTGGGAGCCTTTGGCTTCGGGCCATTGAACGCTTATTGTCTGATGCTGTTTTGCCTGTTGTATATTCCATGCGCGGCTACGATTGGAACGATCAAAAAAGAAACCGGGTCGGTGGCCTTTACGTTAAAGGCAATTTTGTTCCAGCTTTTGGTAGCCTGGGGAGTGGCTGTGTTGGTGTATCAGATTGGAAGTCTTTTGATATAAGCTTGGGCTACCCTCTGTGTACAAAGGGACATGCTCCCCCTTGTACACGGAGGGT
>CAMNQH010000023.1 GCA_946549035.1 uncultured Lachnospiraceae bacterium
GGTTCAGGGAAGGGTGTATGAGTTCAGCAACAATTTCGGCGCCTTTGTAGCGGTGGATGATCAATATTCCGGATTGATTCCCAGCCATGAGGACCATAGCTTTCTGCGTATCGGGGATGTGATTGAGGCCAGGGTTACCGGGGTAAAGCCCGACGGAAAGCTGGATTTGACCCTGCGGGAAAAAGCCCATATTCAGATGGACAAGGATGCTCATCATGTGCTGGAAGTGCTGGAAGAATATGCAGGAGTGCTTCCTTTTAACGATAAGGCGTCTCCAGAGCTGATTATGCGGGAAATGAAAATGAGCAAAGGGGCGTTTAAACGTGCCGTAGGCCGTTTATATAAAGAACGGAAAATAGAAATAACAGAGCAAAGCATACGTCTGCTTTCGGAGGAACGTCGTAATGTCCAATAAAAATGTGAATCGTGTATTTCTAATTACAGTTGCAGTTTACCTGGGAGTGAGTCTGCTATTGGGATTTGTGACAACGATACGTATGTCTGTGAATGCAGGGCTGCTCTTGTCTCAAGCCTTGGTTCTGCTTCCTTCTTTGATTTACTGTGGAATTCGCCGGATTCCCCTGGGGGAAGTGGTTCCCTTCCGAAAAATGAAGTTTTCCGTGTGGATACTGGTAGTTGTGTGTACGTATTTGATGTATCCTTTGCTGATTGTGCTGAATGCCTTGACCTTGTTTTTTGTGGAATCCGGAACCATGGATTTGATGGGTAGCGCTACTCAGAACCATTTTTTGATTGCAACGCTTTTGATGGCGGGAGTTCCGGCTTTTGTAGAGGAGTTTGTGTTCCGGGGAATGCTGTTTTCTACATATAAAAAAAGTAAGCTGCTGCCGGCGGTATTTTTAAGCGCTTTTTTATTCGGATGTATGCATTTGAATTTTAATCAGTTTTTGTATGCGTTTGCACTGGGAATTTATCTGGCTTTTTTAGTGGAAGCCACAGGAAGCATTTTAAGTTCCATGCTGGCCCATTTTACCATTAATTTTACCAGCGTACTTATGACGTATGCCCTGCCGAAGCTGCTTCAGGCAGCAGGGGGAGGGCTGGAGACTCAAACGCCTGCTCCCAGCGGAAAATTTCTTTCCACTATGGATGAGGGATCCTTATTGATCATGATGATAGGCGTAGTCTTTTGGGCTGCGATTGCTCTTGGAACTACGGCGGGAGGCATAGGCGTATATATTGCCATTTCCAAAATCAGCGGGCGGTGGGAACATGTGAAAACCATGTTCCGGCAGGGGACAAGAGAGCGTCTGCTGAGCATATCCGTAGTGATTGCCGCTGTGCTGGCGATTGCTTTTATGATAGTGAGCATCATATAAGAAAGATTCTTATCATATGAAAAAGAAGGAGGAAGTAACATGAAATCGAAAAAAAGCAGAGCATTTGCAGGGATTTTCCTTTGTCTGGTATTGTTTGCGGCTCTTTCTCTTCAGGGGTGTAAAGGAAAGGAAGACAAAAAAGAGACGTCCGGCCAGGAGGAGAATCAAAAAGACAAGGATTTGGATCAAGACGCGCCTGAGGAAGAAGATGGAGAAGAGGGCGCCGGGGAAGAAGCCTCTTTGCCAGAAGAGGAAGCGCCAGCAGAGCTGCCGGATACGGTGCGCTGGTTTAATGCTTCTTATGCTATTTTGACGGAATTAAACGGCTGGGACTACAATATATTTGCAGGGCTTCCCGCAAACGATATGGTGAAAGAGATGGAGATCCAGTCTTTGGAGCAGTGGTGGAGCGTGACGGACCGCCAAAGCGCAGATGAAACGCTGGATTGGGCTTTGACAGAAGGGCATCGTACGGAATTTGTGGAGAATATGCAGCAACTGGAGCAAGCCGGTATGGGAGAAGTGGCTCCGGAAGGACGAAAGGACTTTATGCTGGCTAATTTCCAGGTGACAGAAGAAGAGGCTCAGACTTATGTCAATGATTATGCCATGTATGAACAGTATGGCGCCGGGGCGATCGACGGATGGGATTACTGCCGCGCCATGAATCTGGTAAGCTTTTATTATCTGGCCCAATATTATACGGAGGAAGAAGCTCTGGATAAGTCCTTAGAGATTGCCAAGACCATACAGCCCTTGTTTACTTCTTGGGACGAATTGGTGGACAGCTATCTGAGAGGTTATGAATACTGGGCGGACGAAAGCTCCCAGGAGCGCCGCAGCGTATATGAAGATTTAAAGAGCCGTGAAGACAATCCCTATGAAGTAGATTATAATACGACGCTGGAAAAAGTCTGGTAACAGAAAGATCATTTGTCCTGCATAGAGAAGGCCCCGCACCGTGCATAGAACACGATGCGGGGCCTTTTTGGAACAACAAAACTATACCAGTACGTCAATGTTGCTTCCAAGATGAGGAGAAACGGACTGCTCTAAAGCTTTCACCATGCTGTCTCCCTGTGTCTCCATAAGGTCTAATTGCTTGCTTAACATAGCAACGCCGATATCATTTCCAGTTGTGATGGAACTGAGGGCAGTTGATAAAGAAGCAATATCCATAAGATCCCCTCCTTTCTGATTGCGCGGCAGCGTTTGATAAAATACGCCATATGTTGTGTTCATATCCGGCAGTTTCATTATCGCACCGAAACCAAAAAAAAGCAAGGCGCAGGGTAGATTTTTATGGAAAAAGTGTGTATACTAAATACGGTTCACTTTGTGAGCAGGTACTGTAGAGAATTCTATAAATCGTAAATAATGCTCAAAGAAAAAGAGAAGAGTATAAAGGAGAATCGTCATGTATGATGTAATCGTAATCGGCAGCGGTCCGGCGGGGCTGTCAGCCGCTATATATGGAAAACGTGCGTGTCTTGATACGCTGGTAGTGGAGAAGCAGCCCATGAGCGGCGGGCAGATACTGAATACTTATGAGGTGGATAACTATCCCGGACTGCCAGGTTTGGGAGGATTTGAGCTGGGAATGAAGCTGCGGGCTCATGCGGACGCTATGGAAGCAAAGTTTCTCCAGGCGGATGTGACAAAGGTGGAAAAAATAAGCGGCGGATACCGTATTGTTACCAGCAAAGAGAATTATGACGCAAAGACAGTGATATTTGCCACAGGAGCCGGACACCGGAAACTGGAGGTTTCGGGAGAAGACAGACTTAGCGGAATGGGAGTATCTTATTGCGCTACCTGCGACGGGGCGTTTTTTCGGGAGAAAGTGACAACCGTTGTGGGAGGCGGGGATGTGGCTTTGGAGGACGCGCTGTTTTTGGCCCGTTCCTGCAAAAAGGTATATCTGGTTCACCGCAGAGATGCTTTTCGCGGTGCAAAAGCGCTTCAGGAGAAAGTGTTGAGGACAGATAATATTGAAGTGCTCTGGGACAGCCAGGTGAAAGAGATCCTGGGAGAAAACCAGGTGAAGCAGATAGAAGTATATAATAAGAAAGAAAAAAGCAGCAGGTTTGTGGATACCGACGGCGTATTTATTGCCGTGGGGATACAGCCCAATTCTGTTCTGGCCCAAGGCATAGCGGATTTGGATGAAGGCGGCTATATTATTGCCGGAGAGGATGGCAAAACCAGCGCGCCGGGAGTATACGCGGCAGGGGATGTGCGCACAAAACAGCTTCGCCAGGTGATTACTGCGGCTGCGGATGGTGCAAATGTGATAACCTCAGTGGAAAACTACCTGTATACTTTGTAAAAAATGGATGTTGACAAGGACGTGCTCGTTTGCTATAATAACCCATGTAATAAATTTGTAACAAATAATAAGACGATGTAACAAATAGTGAAACAAATGATTCGATTCAGAACTATGGGAGGTTCGCATGAACAGGAATTCAATTCGGACGAAAGTTAGAGTAGCTAGCTGCTGCCTTGCAGGAGCAGTTGTGATTAGCGGAAGTTCTTTTATATCAAATGCAGCAATCAATGTAGGAACATCTAATTTTGCTTCAGTAGCGGAAGCAGAAGAGAATAATGTAAACCCCTCTGCGGGAGTTTCTTTAAGTCTTGCTCAGTACGCCAATGAGCAGCCCGAGGAAGAAGCCAAGGGAGACGAGGACCAGCAGGACGACGGTGAAGCAGCCAAGGAGGGCGGCGAGGAAGCGGCTCCCCAGGAAGACGCCGGCGCAGAAGAGGAGACTTCTCAGGAAGCTCCCCCCGAGAAATCAGAATTCTCCGATATCGGCGTATCCAATGTGGACGACGATTCTTACATAAATATTCGTAATATTGCCAGCACGGACGGCGAGATCGTAGGAAAGCTTTACAGCAAGTCTGCCGTAACCGTATTGGGAAGCGAAGGAGAATGGTACAAGATCCATTCTGGTAATTGTGAAGGATATATTAAGAGCGAGTATATTACTACCGGCAATGATGAACTGGCCAAGTCCATCAGCACCAGAGTTGCTATTGTAAATACGGATAATTTGAACATCAGAGATGACCAGTCTACAGAAGGCACTGTTTTGGGACAAGTAGACAGCGGCGATCAGCTGATCGTAACAGAAGAGCTGGAAGGCTGGGCAAAGGTTTCTACCGATGAAGGTGAAGGCTTTGTATCTGCTGATTATGTAGAGTATAAGAACTACTTTAAAGTTGCAGAATCCAAAGAGGAAGAAGAAGAGAGACTGAGAAGAGAAGAGGAAGCAAGACAGGCGGCAGCCGCAGCAGAGGCGGAAGCAGCCAGAGCTGCATCAAGAGCAGCTTCCCAGAGTTCCCGTTCTTCCGGAAGCTCCGATTCTCATGCGGATACAGGAGCTGCAAGAACATACAATCCCCCATCAGGCGGAAGCGGACAAGCTGTTGTTGATTATGCCTGCCAGTTTGTTGGTAATCCATACGTATATGGTGGTTCCAGCTTGACCAACGGTGCAGATTGTTCAGGATTTATAATGGCTGTATATGCGGCCTTCGGAGTTGGCCTTCCCCATTCTTCCAGCGGAATGAGAGGCGTAGGATATGAAGTAAGCCAGTCAGAGATGCAGCCGGGCGATATCATTTGCTATGACGGACATGTAGCGATCTATGTAGGCGGAGATACCATTGTACACGCCAGCACACCGTCAACCGGAATTAAGTATAGCTCTCCGGCAGCATACAGAAGTATTATTACAGTAAGAAGAATTTTCTAGTCTTTTAGACAATGACAGATGCCAGAATTTTGATTCTGGCATCTTTTTTTTTGAAAGTTTGTAGAATTTCCTGTCAACTGAAAAGCGGTAAAAGGCAGGCGTAAAGGGAAAAATAGCAATATGCACAAATCCATGGGGAACTTGGGGATAATGTGTCGAATGTGGAAAGTTATCCGGAAAGTTATCCACAATAAAACACGTCGATTTATGGGCAAAAATGAGTTATACACCGAGTTATGCACATTATCCACAAAATTGGGGATAAAAAAGATGGTTTACATAGGACGAAAAAGGAACGCGTGTTTTGTAAAGTACTGATAAAAATGTGGATATCAAGGGGAAAAACGAAAAAAGAGGTTGACAATTCAATTTTCAGATAGTACGGAAAAGTAGTTGAAAAGACAGGATGATTTTGGTATACTTCATAAGTAATTTAGAGATAAGGGTAAAAGCAGAGCGTTGCCTTTCAAGAAACTTTTGCGGATGCATAGGATAGAAAAAGGGAGAGAGACTATAAGACAGGTGCACTATGATTAAGAAAATAGAGATAATGGGGATTCAACTAGATAATTACACAGTGCAGGAAGCCATGGAGCAAGTGGATGCCTACCTGGAGAATACGGTGATGAATACCATCGGTTCTATTACGATGGAGACTTTAGCTCAGGCCAAGGAGCAGGCGGATTTGAAAGAAGGCATTGAAGCTTTGGATCTTGCCATTGTGACAGATCAGGAGATTTTAAAAGCAGCCGGAGTAAATACGCCCCAGCGTCTGAAAGAGACGACAGAACAGCAGTTTCTCCATGAATTTTTACAACGGATGGTTCAAGAGAGCAAGACGGTATACTTATTCGGAGAATCAAGAGAGCAGGTAGAAGGAGTAGAACGTTTGCTCCAGGAGAGTTACAAGGGGCTTTCCATATTAGGGGGATTTGCCATGGAGGAATGTGGAGAGGACTATGAAGCGGCTGTAAATGAGGTAAACAGTATTTTACCGGATGTTATTTTATCCGTGCTGCCTTCCCCTGGACAAGAATATTTTCTCAAGGCGAATAAGGAAAAGATGAGCGCCAAAATATGGTATGGGTTAGGCAGCGGTTTTGGCAGGCACCGCAATGTTCTAAAAGGTCTGGTAAAAAAAATCATCCATAAGGAGATGCTGCGGAGTATGCGTTTGAAGGGGGAGAATTAAAGGAGGGGTATCATGATATGAAGCAGATAACACAAAAGAGGCCGTGGATGGCATGGCTTATGATAGTGGCGGGCACAGGATTGATGGGAGTGGGAATCAAAAGTATTTACGATCCCATTAGCTTGGTTACAGGCGGGTTTACCGGTATTTCCATTATTGTTAAGGAATTGTCGGGAAACGTAATTGAAGGAGGGATTCCTCTGTGGCTGACGAACCTGGCTTTAAACATCCCCTTATTTTTGCTGGCGCTTCGTATTAAGGGAAAACGGTTTATCGGCCGCACAGCGGTGGCGACGGTATTACTGTCTGCATGGCTGTATGTGCTGCCGGACATAGATTTGGTGGCCGGCGACTATACCTTGGCCGCAGTTTTTGGAGGGGTCACCAACGGTGTGGGAATCGGAATGATTTTGCTGGCTAAGGCTACTACGGGGGGCACAGATCTGGTGGCGGCCTTGATTCAACATAAGCTGAGGCATTATTCCATTGCCCAAATTATGCAGGTGCTGGATGGATTGATTGTATTGTTTGGCTTGTATCTATTTGGAGTGCAGCCTGCGCTGTACGCGATTGTGTCAATCTTTATCGTATCCAAATTGTCGGACGCTTTGATGGAAGGATTCAAGTTTTCCAAAGCTGCCTTTATTATTACAAAGCACTACGACCAGGTAGCAAAGACGATAATGAAAGAACTGAACCGGGGCGTCACTGGGTTGGATGCAAGAGGCATGTATTCCGGAGAAGAAAAATGTATGCTGTACTGCGTGGTATCCAAAAAAGAGATCGTGGAATTAAAAGAATTGGTGCTGGATATTGACCGGGATGCTTTCGTCATCGTTACAGACGCAAGGGAAGTGCTGGGAGAAGGATTTCAAGATTATCGTGATGCTTAAGAATTTGTGTACTATGCCTAAAGGAAGGGAGCAGGAAATTTTGGAAAAATGGCGAGGAAATGCATGAAAAAAAGTGTATTTCCTCTTTCCTTTTTTGTAATTTTGCATTAAAATACAAGATAAGGTGTTTTGGCCTCCCCGGAAACGGGCGGATAATTTTGTGAAAGTTGTATAAAGCAGAGTACCGAGAGAACTAAGAAAAGGAGTGGAACATATGATATCGAATCAAATACTTCAAAATACAATTGATGGACTAAAAGGGATTACCAGAATGGACTTGTGCATCATAGATACGGAGGGGAAGGTATTAGCGGCTACTTTTCCGGAAACGGAGATTTATGTAAATTCTGCTCTTGCCTTTGTGGAATCCCCCGCTGACAGCCAGGTAGTGCAGGGATGTCAGTTTTTTAAAGTGTTTGACGAACATCAGCTGGAATACATTCTTATGGCTAAAGGGGACAGTGAAGGGGTATATATGGTTGGTAAGATTGCCAGCTTCCAGATTCAGAATCTTTTGGTTGCATACAAAGAACGTTTTGACAAAGATAACTTTGTAAAAAATCTTCTTCTGGATAATTTGCTGTTAGTGGACATCTATAATCGGGCCAAGAAGCTGCATATTGACACCGAGGTACGCAGAGTAGTATTCATTGTGGAAACCAACCGGGAGAAGGATGGAAATGAGTTGGAGAAAGTGCGGGGGCTTTTTGGGGGAAAATCCCGGGATTTTATTACAGCGGTAGATGAAAAGAATATCATTGTGGTAAAAGAAGTAGGAGACCATGAGAGCTATGAGGATTTGAATAAGACTGCGGAAGTGATTTTGAATCTGTTCCGGGATCATGACAGTCGTGAGATTCATATCGCATATGGAACCATCGTAGGAGAAATCAAAGAGGTATCACGTTCCTACAAAGAGGCTCGCATGGCTTTGGATGTGGGGAAGATTTTCTTTGAGGAGCGAAGAGTGGTGGCCTATTCCACTTTGGGAATCGGACGTTTGATTTATCAGCTTCCCATTCCACTGTGTAAAATGTTTATCAAAGAAATTTTTGACCGGAAATCTCCCGATGATTTTGATGAAGAGACCTTGACGACCATTAATAAATTCTTTGAAAACAGCCTGAATGTGTCTGAGACCTCCAGGCAGCTTTATATTCACAGAAATACCCTGGTGTATCGGCTGGATAAGCTGCAAAAGAGTACCGGGCTGGATTTGCGGGTCTTTGAGGACGCCATTACCTTTAAGATTGCCCTGATGGTGGTAAAATATATGAAGTATATGGAATCCCTGGATTATTGAAGATAGTAGGAGGCTTACATGATTATACTGGAAAATGTCAGCAAGGCATACAAGGCCGGGATTCCGGCTCTCAATGACGTTAGCTTACATATTAATACAGGAGAATTTGTTTTTATTGTGGGGGACAGCGGCTCCGGGAAGTCTACATTGATTAAGCTGCTTTTGAAGGAATTAGATCCTACCTCGGGGGATATTATCATTAACGGAAAGTCGCTGAATGGTATCCGGCGCAAGCAGATTCCTAAGTTTCGAAGGAATATTGGGGTAGTATTCCAGGATTTCCGGCTGCTGAAGGACCGGAATGTGTATGAGAATATTGCATTTGCCCAAAGGGTGATAGCCACGCCTACAAAGAAAATCAAACGCCGTGTTCCCATGATGCTTTCTATGGTAGGGTTGGCGGCAAAATATAAGTCTTATCCCAGACAGTTGTCCGGAGGCGAGCAGCAGCGGGTGGCCATTGCCCGGGCCCTTGTAAATGAACCTAAGATTCTGTTGGCGGACGAGCCTACGGGAAATCTGGATAATCACAATGCATGGGATATCATGAAGCTGTTGGATGAAATTAACCAGAAAGGAACTACGGTGCTTGTAGTTACACACAATTTAGAGATTGTGAAAGCTATGAAGAAACGTGTGATTACCATGAAGAAAGGCGTCGTCGTCAGCGATGAACGGATGGGTGAAAGTCATGCGGATTAGTACATTTTTTTATACCTTAAAGCAGGGGATTAAGAATATTTGGCGGAATAAGATTTTTTCTCTGGCGTCTATTGCGACGATGTCCGCCTGTATTTTCTTATTTGGATTGTTTTATGCCATAGTGGCTAATTTCCAGACCATTGTAAAAGAAGTAGAATCCGGGGTGGCAGTAACGGTATTTTTTGAACGGGGGGCTAGTCCGGAAGTGATGGAGGAAGTGGGAGCTCAGATTGACAAGCGAACAGAGGTATCCAAGAAGGTCTTTGTGTCTGCCGACGAAGCATGGGAAGAATTTGGGAAGGTTTATTTCAGTGGAGACCAGAGTCTGATGGAGGGCTTTGAAGCAGATAATCCTCTGGCGGAAAGCGCTCACTATGAGATTTATATGAATGATGTTTCCATGCAAAGCACGTTGGTGACATATCTCCAGTCCATAGAAGGGGTTCGTGAGGTGCGCAGCTCCGATATTGCGGCTAATACATTGACGGATTTCAACCGTCTGATTGGGTACGTATCGGCAGGAATTATTTTGATTCTTTTGTGCGTTGCAGTGTTTCTGATCAGCAATACGGTAACCACGGGAATTACAGTGCGCCGGGAAGAAATTGCCATTATGAAGCTGATTGGGGCCACGGACTATTTTGTTCGTTCTCCTTTTATTGTGGAAGGGATTTTAATCGGGTTTATCGGCTCCGCCATTCCTTTGGCTCTTTTGTATGTTATGTATAGCCGGCTGGTGGTATATGTTGGGGATAAATTTATCTGGTTGAGTAATATGCTGCGGTTTCTTCCGGTGAAAGAGGTGTTTTCCACGTTGGTGCCTGTGGCTCTGATCCTTGGAGTGGGCATTGGATTTTTGGGAAGCCGTCTGACGATCCGGAAGCATTTAAAGGTGTGAGACTGGTGTGCTATGAATAGAAGAAAGATATTGTTAAGAGGCGTTTGCCTGTTGTCTGTCCTGTTCCTGTCCTGCTCTGGCGCAGGCTCTGTATTTGCCAGCAGTATTTCGGACGCCCAGAAGGAGAAAGAAGAGCTAAAGGGCCAGCTAAACGAAGTGCAGGATATGATTCGCGAACTGCGTAGCTCCAAAGAAGACGTCCAGGAAAAAATTACTCAGTTGGACGCTCGTCTGACGGAGATCTCCCAGCGGATTGTAGATCTGAATGAGCAGTTATCTCAGAAAGAATCTGAGATTACGGATACGCAGCAGGAATTGCTGGAGGCTACGAAAGATGAGAAACAGCAATTTGAACGAATGAAAAAACGTATTCAGTTTATGTATGAGAACCGTACCGTGTCCTTTCTTGATACGCTGTTGGCGTCTGAGGGAATAGGAGAGTTTTTGAACCGTACGGAGTATATTTACGAAATTTCCAAATATGACAGAGATATGTTGAAACAATATCAGGATACGGTGGAAGCAGTGGCCAATATGGAGGCTACCTTAGAAAATGAAAAAGAAGAATTATCCCAGCTGGCTCTTCAGGTACAGGAAGAGCAGAAAGCGGTTTCTCTTTTGTTGGATGAAAAAGAGAATCAGCTGGCTCAAATTGGGGAAGATATTTCTGAGGCCCAGCAGATGGAGCAAATGTACGCGGCGGAGATGCAGGCCCAGGATGAAATTATCGCCATGATTCAGGCGGAGGAGGCTAGAAAGCAGGAGGAAGCCAGGAAGAAGGCGGAAGAAAAGGCCAGAAAAAAAGCGGAAGAGGAAGCCAGAAAGAAAGCAGAAGAGGAAGCCAGAAAGAAAGCGGAGGAGGAAGCCAGGCAGGAAGAACAGGAATCTGAGGAGGAAGACGTAAAAGATACGCCCAGTGAGGATACTTCCGAATCAGAAGAGCCAGAGGCAGATCCGAAGGATCCGGAAGAACCGGGGGAATCAGAGGAACCCAAAGAAGAGGAACCGGAGGTACCAGAAGAAGAGGAACCAAAGGAACCGGAGTATACTGGAGGCGTATTTGTCTGGCCCTGTCCTTCCAGTACACGGGTAACCAGTGACTATGGTCCCCGGACGGCGCCTACGGGAGGGGCCTCTTCCTATCACCGGGGGTTAGATATCGGAGCGGCTTACGGAGCAGATATTGTGGCGGCGGCGGACGGCGTGGTGGCTTTTGCGGGGTATAGCAATGCTTCCGGGAATTACCTTACCATACGTCATGGGAACGGAGTATATACGGTCTACATGCATTGCTCTTCCCTGGTAGCTGCCAGCGGGCAGAGCGTTTCTGCAGGCCAGGTGATTGCCAAGGTGGGGAGCACCGGAATTTCCACCGGGAACCATTTGCATTTTGGCGTTAGTGTCAATGGGAGCTATGTAAGTCCCTGGGACTATCTGCGGTAATATAATAGGCGGGGACCGAAACGAAAAGAGGTTCTAATATATGGAAAAAAGAAATGCCAGAAATCAAAGCTTTTGGAGCGGCTTTTTCTGGGGCGTTGCAGTGATGCTGGTTTTAACCTCGGCAGGACTGTTTTTGATGCGCTGCACCCCTGCAGGCGATCGGCTGTCAGCAGGATTTCGGGCCGGGACAGCCAAAAGCGCCGTTTCGCAGCGGGAAACCAGGGGAAAGCTGAATCAACTGGCAAATATCATTGACAAGCTTTATTACAAGGAGACCCAGGAGCAGCAGATTAAAGACGGAGTATACAGTGGGTTGCTGGATAGCCTGGGAGATCCTTATTCACAGTATTTCCCACCCCAGGAGTATCAGGCTTTGATGGAAAGCACTGCCGGAAGCTATTGTGGAATTGGAATTGTATTAAGTCAGAACAAGGAAACTATGGATACCTTCTTGTTTCGTGTGTATCCTGGGACTCCGGCCATGGAGGCAGGATTAGAGGATGGAGATATTATCAAGGCCGTAGACGGGAAGGATATGGAGGGAAAAGAAATTTCCCTGGTATCAAAGCAGCTCCGGGGAGAAGAGGGAAGCCAGGTTCATCTTCAAGTCATAAGAAAAAAAGGCGAAGAGACAAAGACCTTGGAATTTGACGTGGAGAGACGCCAGGTTGAGATACCTACCGTAGAGTGGCAAATATTAGAGGGCGGCACAGGGTTTGTACAGATTTCTGAATTTACGGATTTGACGCCAGAGCAATTTGGCCAGGCGCTAGATGATTTGAAAGAACAGAATATCACGTCCTTGATTGTTGATGTAAGGGGCAATCCGGGAGGCGTATTGGACAGCGTCTGCGACGTATTGGATATGATTTTGCCAAAAGGGCTTTTAGTTTATACTGAGGATAAGTATGGGAACCGTACAGACTACACATCCTCCGATGAAGAGTATCTCGATTTTCCCATTGCTGTGCTGGTGGATCAGGACAGCGCCAGCGCTTCGGAGATTTTTGCAGGGGCGATGAAGGATTATAATTATGGTACATTGATTGGAACCAGAACGTTTGGCAAGGGAATTGTACAACAGATCGTCCCCTTAGTAGACGGCAGCGCCGTAAAAGTAACTACGGCCCGCTATTTTACTCCAAAGGGAAACAATATCCACGAAGTGGGGATTGAACCGGATATAGAGTTGGAATATGAATATTTTGGGGCAAAAGAGGAAGCATACGATCCCGGAAAGGATAATCAGGTTCAGAAGGCCTTGGAGGTATTGAAGAAAAAGACAGAAAATTGACTTTTTGACAGGCATATATTATAGTGAGTACGTGAGAAGGGGCTTAAGGGCGTTGGCCTGGTTCCTTAATGCAAAGAAAAAATATATCAAAAGAAAGAGGTGACATGTATGGTTGAATTAGATTCGTTCAAGCTTTCGCTGAACAGTTTTGCTACACCATTATTGGAAGTGAGGGATTCACTTTGACCTGGCTAATAAAGAGCAAAAAATCCAGGAATTAGAAAAAGAAATGGAAGCTCCGGATTTTTGGGATGATCCAAAAACTTCACAGGAGAAAATGAAACAATTAAAGAGCTACAAAGAGGATGTTGAAACCTATGCCCGCCTGGAGTCTCAGTATGAGGATATTGAGACCCTTTTGGAAATGGGATATGAGGAAAATGACGCTTCCTTGATTCCGGAAATCGAGGAAGCATTGGAGGACTTCCGGCAGACGTTTGAGAATATCCGCATTAAAACGTTATTATCCGGGGAATACGATGCGAATGATGCTATTGTATCTTTGCATGCCGGGGCCGGAGGAACGGAATCCTGCGATTGGGCGTCTATGCTTTACCGCATGTACAGGCGGTGGGCGGAGCGAAAAGGCTATGAAGTACAGGTGCTGGATTCTCTGGACGGAGAGGAAGCCGGGTTAAAGTCCATTACCTTTGAAGTACGGGGGGAGAATGCCTACGGGTATTTAAAATCGGAAAAGGGCGTTCACCGTCTGGTGCGCATTTCTCCCTTTAACGCAGCGGGAAAGCGTCAAACTTCCTTTGCTTCCTGCGATGTGATGCCGGATATTGATAAGGATATGGATATTGAGATTAACGACGACGATCTTCGTATTGATACGTACCGCTCCAGCGGCGCAGGAGGACAGCATATCAACAAAACTTCCTCGGCGATCCGAATTACCCATCTTCCCACAGGGATTGTGGTGCAGTGCCAGAATGAGCGTTCCCAGCATATGAATAAAGATAAAGCCATGCAGATGCTGAAAGCAAAGCTGTATCTTTTGAAGGAAGAAGAGAATGCCCAAAAGGCGGCGGACATCCGGGGAGAAGTGACGGAGATTGGATGGGGCAATCAGATCCGCTCTTATGTGATGCAGCCTTATACCATGGTGAAAGACCACAGAACCAATGAAGAAAGCGGAAATGTGGATAGTGTGATGGATGGAGGAATAGATTCCTTTATCAATGCATATTTGAAGTGGTGCAGTCTGGGGCGTACTTAAAAAATGATAACAGAAAGCGTAGTGAAGCTATGCTTTCTGCGTATGCTTGGACAGGCGGCAGGAGGAGCTTATGGAAGCGGTGAAAGAAACGAGCCGGGAGGAAGAAGCAGCGGTATATCACTGCCCTGGCTGCGGAGCCCAGATTGTAACGGACAGTACTACGGTGGCGTCCTTTTGTTATTACTGTCATAATCCGGTGGTGTTATCCGGCAGATTGCCCGGGGAATATCTGCCGGATTTTGTGATTCCGTTTTCCATTGACAGGCGTCAGGCGCAACAAAGGTTTTTGGAGTATGTGGGGAAGAAAAAGTTTATCCTCCGGGCTTTTTGTCATGCCAGTCAGTTGGAAAAGCTTTCCAGCGTTTATTTTCCTTACTGGATGTATGATTGCAGCCTGGAGGGGAAGATGAAGGCTCAGGGAACCAATAGCAGAGTATGGAAAAGCGGCGATGTGGAATATACGGAAATGAAATATTACCGGATTCTTCGGGAAGGGCAGGTGGAAATAAAGTATCTCACCCGAAACGCGTTACAAAAGAAGAGCCGGAAGCTGGTTCAAGGAGTATTTCCCTTTGATATGGAAAAAAGGATTCCTTTTCAGATGGAATATTTGTCTGGCTATTTGTTGGAAAAACGTGATGTGGAGCAGGAGGATCTAAAGCAGGAGCTTCGACAGGAGACAAAGGGGTACTGCAGAGAGCTGCTGAAGGATACCATCAGCGGTTATTCCGGCGTCACCGTAGAAAGCTGTGATTTAACCCTGGGAAAGGAGAACTGGTCGTACGTGCTGCTTCCGGTTTGGACCGTAACCTACCGGGCCAAAACCGGGGCTATGTATTACTATTCCATGAATGGCCAGACCGGGACAATCTATGGCGAACTGCCGGTGGATGATAGGAAAGCGGCACTGGCAGGCATTGGAGTGGGCCTTCTTGTGTTTTTCTTATTTTTACTAGGAGGGTGCTGGAAGCTTTTTTTTGCTTTGGCTGCAGCTGCTTTGGCCGGGACAGTCTGCTTCAGCGCTATTGTAGGGAAGTACCGGATGAAATGGGGCGCCTGTCCCTATTCCTGGCAAAAGAATGGAAGCGTGAAATTGAGCCGAAAGGAAGATTCCTTCCGAAACCGGGTGGTTACTCACAGGCGGATTCCAAAAAAGTGTGGAAAAGAAGAATAAAAGTGGAGCCAAAAGAGAGGGACATACCGACGCAGGCGAAGGAAAAAACGGTTGCAATCAGAAAACAAATGTGGTACTATCTTTGGTGTGAGTACAAATGTGCTTCTGTCACAAACACACACGGGAGGATGTAGTGGAAGAGAAAACAATGTATTTTGTATTGAAGAAAAAGGCGGTGCCGGAGGTTCTGCTGAAGGTGGTGGAGGCCAAGAGGCTTCTGGATTCAGAACGGGCAGAATCTGTGCAGGAGGCCACAGATATGGTGGGCATCAGCCGCAGTTCCTTTTATAAGTATAAGGATGATATTTTTCCCTTTCGCGATACGGCTAAAGGAAAGACCATTACCATGGTGATTCAGATGGATGATGAGCCGGGACTTTTGTCCCTGGTTCTTAAGGTGATTGCAGATTATCATGCAAATGTGCTGACAATCCATCAGAGTATTCCCATCAACGGGGTGGCGTCTCTGACTTTGAGCGTGGATGTGCTGCCTGATACGGGAGACGTATCCCGGATGGTGGAGGGAATAGAAGAACAAGACGGAATTCACTATTTAAAAATTTTAGCAAGGGAGTAGGCAAATGATTAAAATAGCGTTATTAGGTTACGGTACGATAGGATCCGGCGTAGCAGAAGTACTTCAGATCAACCAGGAGAGCATTGCCAAACGGGCCGGTGAAGAGATTGAAGTAAAATATGTGTTAGATAAGCGGGACTTTCCCGGAGATCCCATTCAGCCAAAGGTGGTGCATGATTATGATGTGATTGTGTCGGATCCGGAAGTCCAGGTGGTGGTAGAGGCCATGGGAGGCGTAGAGCCGGCGTATACCTTTGTAAAAGGAGCCCTTTTAGCTGGAAAAAGCGTAACGACGTCTAACAAAGCGTTGGTGGCCAAACATGGAGCCGAGCTTTTGGCCATTGCAAAGGAACAGAATATCCACTTTTTATTTGAAGCCAGCGTAGGGGGCGGCATTCCGATTATCCGTCCCTTGAATTCCTCTTTAACCGCGGATGAAGTGGAAGAAATCACGGGAATCCTCAATGGGACGACTAATTATATGCTGACGAAGATGACCTTTGAAGGATTGGATTTTCAAGACGTGCTAAAAGACGCCCAGGCCAGAGGATATGCGGAGGCAGATCCTACGGCGGATATTGAAGGCCAGGACGCCTGCCGTAAGATAGCCATTTTGACGTCTTTGGTGTGCGGACAGCAGGTGGAGTTTGAGGATATTTATACGGAAGGAATTACAAAAATTTCTCCCACAGATATTCAGTATGCCAAAGCCATGAACCGGGTGATTAAACTGTTGGCAACCAGTAAGAAGGCAGGCGACAGCTATTGCGCCATGGTATGTCCTATGATGCTGCCCACGGAACATCCATTGTATAGTGTCAACGATGTGTTTAACGGGATTTTTGTCCGCGGGAACGTACTGGGAGACGCTATGTTTTACGGTAGCGGGGCAGGAAAGCTTCCCACTGCCAGCGCAGTAGTGGCGGATATTGTGGATATTGTAAAGAACCGGGGCAGGAATATTATGACTGCCTGGAGTTCTACAAAACTTCCTCTGTTAGATCGCAAAAAAGCCATAAACCGCTTTTTCCTACGTACGTCGGATTCCCAGGAACAGATTCTGGAGCTTTTTGAGGGAGCAGAACTCATAAAGATACCGGGAATTGTTGGGGAGACGGGCGTATTGACCAAAGCTATGACAGAGGAAGAATATGATTATAAAGCGGCGAAGCTAAGCAATGTAATTCAGATGATTCGTGTTGCATAAGGTTTGACAGAATAGAGGTTACCATGAAATATGTGATTGTGTTAGGGGACGGTATGGCAGACCGTCCTCTGGAGAGTTTGGGAGGCAAGACGCCTTTGGAATATGCGTCTACCCCGGTATTGGATGAACTGGCAAAAAAAAGTGAGATCGGTATGGTACATACGATTCCGGAGGGAATGAAGCCCGGCAGCGATACCGCCAATTTGTCAGTGCTGGGTTATGACCCCAAGGTGTATTATACCGGACGGTCCCCCCTGGAAGCTTTAAGCATCGGGGTAAAAATGAAGCCGGAGGATGTGGCCCTCCGCTGCAATTTGGTCACACTCTCAGAAGAAGAGGAATATTATGAAGAGAAAACAATCATAGACCACAGCTCAGACGAGATCAGTACCCAGGAGGCTGCAGAGCTTTTGGAGGCGGTGCGCACCCAGTTGGAGACCGAAGAATATAAATTTTATCCGGGCACTAGTTACCGTCATCTTCTAATCTGGGATCATGGGCAGGTACAGGAGCTGGTTCAGCCGCATGATGTGCTGGGGCAGACCATTGGAGGTCATTTGCCCAAAGATCCGGCGCTGAAAGAAATGATGAAAAGAAGCTATGAAATTTTAGTGAATCATCCTATTAATATTGCCCGGAAGGAACGTGGGGAGAACCCGGCCAATTCCTGCTGGTTTTGGGGAGCGGGGACGCCTCCGGCCTTAAGCTCCTTTGAGGAAAAAAAGCATTTCCGGGGAGCCATGGTTTCTGCAGTGGATCTGTTGAAGGGAATCGCCCTTGGGGCTTCTATGAAGGTGGTGGCTGTAAAAGGGGCAACCGGCGGGCTTCACACCAATTATGAAGGAAAAGCCCAGGCGGCAGTAGAGGTCCTGACCAAGGAAGGATATGATTTTGTCTATGTGCATGTGGAGGCGCCTGATGAGATGGGCCACCAGGGAAGCGTGGAGAAAAAGGTACAGGCAATCGAATATTTGGATGGCCGCGTCATCGGTCCTATCTTAGAGGGACTGAAAGCGGCGGGAGAACAATTCCGCCTTTTGGTGCTGCCGGATCATCCCACGCCTATTGCGATTCGTACTCATACTGGAGAAGACGTCCCTTACCTGCTCTTTGACAGCAGGACGCCCCAGAATCATAACTGGAGTTATAATGAGAAGGAAGCGGCAAAAAGCGGCCGTTTGATTTCTAAGGGACATGAGCTGATAGATTATTTGATCTAGGAGGATCCTATGCTTATTGTAAAGAAATTCGGCGGAAGCTCCGTGGCGGATAAGGAAAAAATCTACCATGTGGCCCAGCGCTGCATAGAGGATTACCAAAAGGGAAACGAGGTAGTGGTGGTGCTTTCCGCTATGGGAAAAACAACAGACAAGTTAATTGAACTGGCAAAAGAGATGGCTCCCAATCCCTCCAAACGTGAGTTGGATATGTTGCTGGCCACGGGAGAGCAGACCTCCGTGGCCTGTATGGCTATGGCCATGGGAGCTTTGGGAGTGCCCTGCGTTTCCTTAAATGCATTCCAGGTGGCAATGCATACCACGTCCACTTACGGTAGCGCAAGGTTTAAACGGATTGATTCCCAAAGGATCCGCCACGAACTGGACAGCAAGAAGATTGTGATTGTTACGGGATTTCAGGGAATGAATAAATATGACGATGTGACGACGCTGGGCCGGGGAGGCTCGGATACTACGGCAGTTGCATTGGCAGCCGCGTTGAAGGCGGACGCCTGTGAAATTTATACAGATGTGGAAGGAATCTACACTGGTGATCCCAGAGTTGTGCCGAATGCAAAGAAATTAAAAGAAATCACCTATGACGAAATGCTGGAGCTGGCTACTCTGGGAGCAAAAGTGCTCCATAACCGTTCCGTGGAAGTGGCTAAAAAATATGGCGTTCAGTTGGTGGTGCGTTCCAGCTTGAACACGGCGGAAGGAACCATTGTAAAGGAGGAAGTTGACGTGGAGAGTATGCTCATCAGCGGAGTGGCAGTAGATAAGAATACGGCCCGCATTGCAGTCATTGGTGTGAAGGACGTGCCAGGTACTGCATTTAAGATTTTTAATTTGCTGGGAAAACACAATATCAATGTAGACATTATTATCCAGTCCATCGGAAGAGAAGGCACGAAAGACATTTCCTTTACCGTTGCCAGAGATGACGTTTCGGAAGTCATTGCTCTTTTAGAAGAGAATAAGAGCAGAATTACGGCTCAGAGAATTGAAAAAGACGAAACTGTTGCAAAAGTGTCCGTGGTGGGAGCCGGGATGCAGTCGAATCCGGGCGTAGCGGCTAAAATGTTTGAAGCCATTTACAATGCCGGAATTAATATTCGTATGATTGCAACGTCAGAAATCCGTGTTACAGTACTTTTGGATGAGGCGGACGCCGATAATGCCATGCGGGCCGTGCACGATCGTTTTATTGAATATTAGATTTGGGTACAGATTACGAGAACCTTTCATATAGATGTAAATGAAATACCCCGCTGCAAGCAACGGCATTTAAAACTTGCAACGTTGCTTGCAGCGGGGTATTTGGTCTTTGCGGTCCTTGTCAAACGTCATGTAAACACGGTTGTTTTTCTCTATGCTGGGTGACGTCCAGATAAAAGGTAACTGTAACCTGGGTGATATAAGGGCCTATCCAAAGGTATCCGATATAACAGCTAAACATACATAATATCATCCATCCAAGAAAGCTTAGCTGAATATAAAACAGACGTCCTTTCTGGCCCTCCATGAGTCTGGCGCTGGTGTGAAACGCTTCTAAGGTTCCCATAGAGGGATGATCAATCAAAAGGGGCAGCACCAAGGCAAATTGTAAGGTCAGCCATATGGCCAGTACCGTTCCCCCAAGAATCAGACAAATGCTGAAAAGGAAAACAGGAACCATAGTTTGAGGAATCAAAAGCAGGCAGACAGTACCGGGAGTTACACATCCGAAGCTGATAGCTGCCAGAATCAAAGCGCTTAGTAAAAAACGATCCGGGTAATTCCGAAATCCATAGAACAGATCCGAAAAGGCGGGCGTTTCCTTTCGGGCCAGGCCCATATGAATCCGAAGCAGCCCCACGGAGAGCACCGTAGCCAGAAGACTGACCATAATGCCGGCAATTTCGTAAATAATCAGCATATGTGTGGAATAACTCAAGTTCAAAATTATGCTAAAGGGCATGATAATAACGCTGGTGATCAGCCCCGTAATCATCATGGCCCCCATAGGAAGCCCGTAGTGACCTTGTAGATTTCCCCGGGCTTTTCGCTTTAGTTCAGCAGAGGATTGATTCATTTCAATATCTCCAATTCTATATTCCAGTATTGCAATAGAGCTTATTTAAGTATAGGAGTTCCCCAAGGAATTCCTATCAGCTGTTATGAGTTGCCGTCTTTATCCAAAACCATGAGGAATCAAGCTGCATAATCCACAAACTGTCCCTTTAAGGCGTCTGCCTGCTGCGCTTTCAGATTCTTTACATAAGGATTCTTCTCGTCCGTATATTTGATGGCGGTGCTGGTAACGCCTCCAGAGACATAAGTGCGCCCGCATTCCGGACAGACAGAAGTTTGGATGGATACAGATGCTCGGACAACCTTTCCATTGTCCTGGGCAGCCTTTGTATAAGCGTTGGCCACATGCTCTCCTTCATGAGCCCGGACTGCGCCTGCCGCCGCTTCCGGGGAAATATGGGCCGCCGCCTTAAAAGACACGTTCTCATTGGAGCCGTCCTGGTATTTCCGATTCTTGCATGTCTGGCATTCCCCAGCGCCTTCTACTTTATCAGAGCGGAGGCCGGAGGTATTATTTTTCAGGGGATCATTGCCCATAGGGCTGTTATAAAGCCCGTAGTTAGGATATCCTTGAATTCCGTTTATCATAAGGAACACCTGCCTTTCTGTGTTATGCTAAGTATAGCATAGAATTTTATATTTTGGAAGAAAAAAGTAAGGGAGATAGCCATGAAAAAAAATGATTGCAACCGGAAAGCAGAAGAACATGCCCTCTATCTTATGGGATGGGCGGCGCTGCTGCTTCTGGCCTTGGCCGCTCTGGGAATCAGGGTTTGGACGGAGGTTTGGGGCAAAGCGCTGCCTCCTTGTATGTTACAAAAACTCACCGGCCTGTATTGCCCCGGATGCGGCGGGACCAGAGCAATTATAACGTTGCTGCAGGGGCGTCCGATCATATCCTTTCTGTATCACCCTCTGGTATTATATACGGCGGTCATAGGAGGATGGTTCATGCTTAGCCACACGATAGAAAAACTATCTAAAGGCAGGCTGCCTATCGGCATGAGCTACCGGGACGTCTGGATGTGGGGGGCATTGTGTTTGGTGGGGGTTAATTTTGCAGTGAAAAATATCTTGCTTTTTATGGGGATTGATGTGCTGGGGATGCTTTGAAATGGGACGTAAGTCCGCCCCAGGTTATAGATCCAGTTTCCGGAAATCAATCCATAAATCATCATATATGGTGGCTTTGATGTTATCGGAAAATGAATAGATAGTAGGAGCTGAATCATGTTCCATATCGTACACCAGGATGGTTTGCTTCATGGGATCTACAATCCAATACTCCCTTACGCCGGCAGAACGGTATAGGGATAATTTCGTATAGTAGTCCATAGGGCGGCTGCTGGGCGATACAATTTCAATTACCCAGTCAGGAGCTCCGTTGCATCCGCGGTCATTCAGTTTATTTCTATCACAGATTACGGAGATATCCGGTTCCAGATATTTAGAATCGTCTGCAAATAGAAATACAGCAAAAGGGGAAGGAAAGACTTCGCATTCCCCACTCTTTGAGCGAATGTAATTTCCTATTTCCAAATGCAGAAATGATAATATTCTTTGGTGCTTGGTGCTGGGCGGAGCCATATAGTAGATCTGGCCGTCAATCAGTTCGGCTCTGTTGCCGTCTGGGAGACGGTAGATATCGTCAATCGTATAAAGTTTTTCTTGTGCCGATGCGAGTGTCATAGGAGCACTTCCTTTCTTGATGTTTTGTCCCTTTCCCGTTTGAATATAGACAGCGTATCATTTGATACATAGAAAGTCAATCTAAGAATATTCTAATGATTGAATAAAATGACAAATTAGAACCACATAACACTTGCATAACTCATAAAAATATGCTATAGTAGCAACAATTATAATGAAAGGCGCATGTTAATGCGATGGTGGGAAAATGATTAACAGGTAATCTTTTTGTACGTGCAGACAATAGTAACAAATATTCGAAACATTTATGTTTGGAACGGTCAGTTTGCGTATACCAAGACGAGATTATCTGTCATATCCCAGTACGGCAATTTGCGGTATAGTCTATTTTTGTAACCATCACTGTGTGAAAAATAGCAATAACCCTGCTTTAAAAGAGCCGGCCAGCTTGTTTTTATAGTTTCAAAAGAGTGACAAAAAGGCCCGTACCCTCGCCAGGAGACTGATAGAATAGGAATCTGTTTTGCAATACGCAAACAGGTTCTTTTTTTGTCTTATGGGAAAGACCGTATATCCAAACAAGGAGGAATTTTATTATGTCAAAAATCAATATCACAGACCTTTCCTTCGCCTACGATAACAGCCCTGACGATGTATTTGCCCATGTTACCTTTTTGCTGGACACCGACTGGAAATTAGGCTTTACAGGAAGAAACGGGAGAGGGAAAACTACGTTTTTAAATTTGCTTCAGGGAAAGTATGAATATACAGGAGAAATCCAGGCAAGCGTCCGGTTCGAATATTTTCCCTATGAAGTTATGGAAGAAGAACAAAATACCATAGATATCTTAAAAGAGATTGCACCAGACGCCATGGAGTGGGAAATTGACCGGGAATTGTCCCTTTTGGAGGTAAGAGAGGACGTGCTGTATCGTTCCTTTGCCACCTTATCTAAGGGAGAGCAGACAAAAGCGTTGCTGGCAGCTCTGTTTTTGAAGGAAAATTGCTTCCTTCTGATTGACGAGCCCACCAATCATTTGGACGTGAAGGGCCGTGAAGCGCTGGGAAGGTATTTGAATAAGAAAAAAGGCTTTATTTTGGTGTCCCATGATAAGGCGCTGCTGGATTTATGCGTGGATCACATTTTATCCATCAATAAGACCAATATTGAAATCCAAAAAGGTAATTTTTCCTCTTGGTGGGAAAACAAACGGCTTCAGGATCAATTTGAGATCAGGCAAAATGATAAACTGAAAAAAGATATTCATCGCCTTTCGGCAGCGGCACAACGAAACGCCGCCTGGTCGGATCAGGTGGAGGGCAGTAAATTCGGAGTAAAAAATTCCGGTTCCAAAATTGACCGGGGGTATGTGGGACACAAAGCGGCAAAAATGATGAAACGCTCTAAGGCTGTGCAAGTAAGGCAGCAGGCAGCCCTAGAAGAGAAGTCCAAGCTTCTCCATAATATTGAAAACGAAGAAAAGCTTGCGATGTTTCCATTAAAATATCACAGTCATAATCTGGGGGAATTAAAGAACGTCTCTCTTTCTTACGACGGAAAAACGGTGTGTGAAAACGTTAGTTTTTCCATCAATCAGGGGGACCGCATTTCTCTGTCCGGCAGAAATGGCAGCGGAAAATCCAGCCTGTTGAAAGTGCTCTTGGGGGATATGATTTCCTGTCAGGGAGACGTGCGCCTTGGAGCGGGGCTTAAAATTTCCTATGTTTCCCAGGACACTTCCCATCTGCAGGGGACTTTGTCTGAATATGCAAAGGGATTGAGCATTGAGGAGCATATTTTTAAGTCGGTTCTGCGGAAAATGGATTTTGAACGAGAGCAATTTGAAAAAGATATTTCGGATTACAGCCAGGGTCAAAAGAAAAAGGTTTTGATAGCAGGAAGCCTGTGCGAGAAGGCTCACTTGTACATTTGGGACGAACCGTTGAATTTTGTGGACGTTATATCCCGCATTCAGATCGAAGAGGTGCTGCTGGAATATCAGCCTACGCTGCTGTTTGTGGAACATGATATTTCTTTCAGCAGGCATGTTGCCACAGCAGTTGTTTCCTTGTAATAGAGAAATTAAGTTACATTTTTTGGAAAAAGGAACGCATGTGGAACAGCACAGGACTATTTTGGGAACAGTTCATCTGTAAAATAGAAGCCAGCCAGCAGTTAAAAACTGCTAAAAAAATAATTTGGAGGCATAGAGTTATGTATTTTGACATTATTGCAAAAATTGTTTCGGAACGTACCGGCTGTGATGTTTCTGTTGTAAAGCCGGAAAGCAAGTTTTCTGACCTGGGGATTGATTCTCTCGATACGGTAGAGCTTCTGATGAACCTGGAAGATGAAATCGGCATTGAAATCGAGCTGGACGAGAAAGTGGAAACGATTGACGAGCTGGATAAATTCATCCAGAGCTTACAGGGGAAATAGTATGATGAAGTCAGCAATTTGCGAAATGCTGGGGATTCAATACCCGGTATTTCAAGGTGGTATGGCCTGGATCGCTGACGGCAAACTGGCCGCCGCCGTGTCCGACGGCGGCGGTCTTGGCATTATTGCAGCCGGAAACGCACCTGGGGAATATGTAAGAACCCAGATTCAGATTGCCAGAAATATCACAGATAAGCCCATCGGAGTAAATATTATGCTGCTGAGTCCCTTTGCGGATGAGGTGGCAAACATTGTTATAGAAGAAAAAGTGCAAGTCGTAACAACCGGGGCCGGAAATCCGGGGAAATACATAAAGGATTGGCTGAATGCCGGCATCAAGGTGATTCCCGTGGTGGCGTCGGTGGCTATGGCGAAATTGATGACGCGCTTAGGAGCCTCTGCTTTGATTGCAGAAGGTGGGGAGAGCGGCGGCCATGTGGGAGAACTTACCACTATGGTGCTGGTGCCTCAAATCTGTGACGCCACCTCCTTGCCTGTGATTGCGGCGGGGGGAATCGGAGACGGAAGAGGCGTTGCGGCGTCTTTTATGTTAGGAGCCTGCGGAGTTCAAATGGGCACCCGTTTTTTAAGCGCCAATGAATGTACGATTCATCCTTCCTATAAAGAAAAAATTTTGAAAGCCACAGACCTTTGCACTATGGTGACAGGGAAGCGGTTAGGCCATCCTGTCAGAAGTCTTCGCACCCAGTTTGCAAGAGATTATGCAAAAGCAGAATTCGGCGGAATGCCTGAAGAAGAGCTGGAAGCATTTGGAACCGGGGCTTTGCGTCTTGCGGTACAAGAGGGAGATTCCCAAAAAGGATGTTTCCTTTCCGGGCAGATTGCCGCTATGGTAAAAAAAGAACAGCCTGCCGCAGAGATTGTAAAAGAAGTGATGGATGAAGCAGAACCTATCTTACGGAGGGCGGCACAATGGGTAGAATAGCATTTATTTTTTCGGGGCAGGGAGATCAGCATCCGGGAATGGGTAAGGAGCTTGTAGAACAGTATTCCATTGCGGCTCAGATTTATGACATGTGCGATGGATTGCGTCCCGGCACCTTGGCCCAGTGTTTGGAAGGAAGCCAGGAAGAATTACAGGAGACGAAAAATACCCAGCCTTGTTTGTTTGCCATGGAACTGGCGGCGGCTTCTGTTTTGATGGAGCAAGGAGTCCTGCCGGAGGCTGTTGCCGGCTTTTCCCTGGGAGAAGTGGCGGCGGCTACGGTTGCCGGAATTTTCGATCAAGAGACGGGATTTCGCCTGGTGTGCAAGCGGGGAGAAGTAATGCAGCAGGAAGCGGAAAAATACCAGACCTCTATGGTGGCGGTGGTGAAATTAACGCCAGAACAGGTTCAGGAGGTATGCCATAAATATTCGGATGTTTATCCCGTCAACTTTAACTGCCCCGGACAGATTGCAGTTTCCGGCCTGACGTCCCAAATGGGGGATTTTGCCGCAGACATCAGGGCGGCCGGCGGAAAGGCGCTTCCTTTGAAGGTAAAGGCGGCTTTTCATTCCCCCTTTATGAAAGAGGCGGCGGATGCTTTTGCAAGAGAATTGGAGCAGGTTTTGGTGAAGGAGAGAACCATAGAGCTTTATTCTAATTTGACGGCGGAGCCTTATTCCCAAGATGTGAGAGGCTTACTCTCCAAACAAATCTGCAACCCGGTGCAGTGGGAGAAGACCATCAACCATATGATTGATCGGGGAATTGATACCTTTATTGAAATCGGCCCCGGCAAAACGCTTACCACTATGATGAAACGGATCAATCCTGGGGTAAAAGCCCAGACCGTTATGGACTATTTAAGGGAGGCAGAAGGATGTTAAAGGGAAAAACAGCAATCATTACCGGAGGCTCCCGTGGAATCGGTAAAGCAATTTCTGAGAAGCTGGCATCCCTTGGCGCCAATATCGCCGTGATTTATGCAGGAAATACGGATGCGGCAGAAGCGGTTGTAAGTCAATGCAGACAACAGTATGGGATAGAGGCAAAGGCATACCTTTGTGATGTTTCGGATTTTTCCGCCGTAAAAGAAACGGTGGGAAAGATCAAATCAGATTTTGGTACGGCACATATCCTGATTAACAATGCAGGAATTACCCGGGACGGTTTGGTTGCCAGGATGAAGGAAGAAGACTTTGATTCTGTTTTAGATATCAATTTAAAAGGGGCGTTTCATATGATTCGCCATTGCACCGGGTTATTTCTCAGAAACCGGGAGGGGTGTATCATCAATATTACATCTGTTTCCGGGCTGATGGGAAATGCAGGGCAGTGCAATTATGCCGCTTCAAAGGCAGGGCTTGTGGGCTTGACAAAATCCGTTGCAAAGGAGTTAGCCCCCAAGGGGATTCGCTGTAACGGGATTGCTCCAGGTTTTATTGACACCGATATGACAGGAGACCAGGCTCAAAATCCCCTTCTGGATATGATTCCCCTAGGAAAAATGGGAGAACCAGAGGATGTGGCCCAGGCGGTGGCATATCTTGTGTCTGCAACCTATGTAACGGGAGAAATCCTTCGTGTAGACGGCGGAATCGCCATGTAGGAGATGAAAATATGAGTGAAAATAGAAGAGTGGTTGTCACTGGCATGGGTGCGGTCACCCCTTTGGGAAACCAGGTGAAAGAGACTTGGGAAGGGTTAAAAAACGGAAAAAACGGCATCGCCCCCATAACATTGTTTGATACAGAAAAATTTAAGGCAAAGCTGGCGGCAGAGGTAAAAGGCTTTGATCCAAAGGAATATTTAGAGGTAAATGATGTGCTTCGTACGGATCGTTATGCCCAGTTTGCCGTTGCGGCGGCCCAGCAGGCGGCCCAGGAAAGCGGTGTGGAAGGCACGGTGGAGCCGGAACGTTTCTCTGTTATTTTCGGTTCCGGTATCGGCGGAATCGGAACCTTTGAAAATGAGCACACCAAATTGATGGAACGAGGCCCCCGCCGGGTTTCCTCCTTGTTTGTCCCTATGATGATCAGCAATATGGCGGCGGGGATGATTGCCATACGTCATGGCTGCCAGGGCTCTGCAATGCCGGCCGTTACGGCCTGTGCGTCAGGTTCTAACGCCATTGGAGAAGGGATGCGCCTGATCCGTCACGGATATGCAGACGCCGTAATAACCGGCGGCGCAGAAGCGGCCATTTGTCCCTCCGCCGTTGCAGGATTTACCAATATGCAGGCGCTGACTGCTTCTCAAAACCCGGATGAGGCCTCTCTTCCCTTTGATAAACGCAGAGGCGGTTTTGTCATTGGAGAAGGAGCGGTTGCCTTGGTTCTGGAAGAGTATGAACATGCATTGGCCCGGGGAGCTAACATCTACGGAGAAGTCTGCGGATATGGTTCTACTTGCGACGCGTACCATATTACGGCTCCCCATCCCCAGGCCCGAGGCGGCGCCCAGGCTATGGTAGACGCTATGAAGGAAGCAGGATATACGAAAGAAGATAGAGTATATGTAAACGCTCACGGCACAGGAACTCCTATGAACGACCTTATTGAGACGGCCGCCATAAAAAAAGCCCTTGGAGAAGAGAGTGCAAGAGCCGCTTATATCAGCTCAAGTAAATCCATGACGGGGCATATGCTGGGTGCGGCAGGCGCCATAGAGGCATTGGCTTGTCTATATGCCCTAAAGGAGGGTGTGATTCCCCCAACCATTAATTTGAAAGAACCGGACGAGGCGTGTGACTTGAACTACGTGCCTTGTACTGCCGTAAAAGCAGACATTACATTGGCCCTTTCCAATTCCCTTGGCTTCGGCGGCCATAACGCTTGTCTTGCGTTCAGAAAGGTGTCATCCAATGAATGAGAATGAGATTCGCGGCTATGCCCAACTGATGAAGGAATTTGGCCTTACCGGCCTGGAGATTACGGAAGATAACAAATCCCTCCGCTTAGAACGAGCTGCTTCGCCGGTGGTAAGGGAAGCCTCAAATCCGGATCCGGTTCTTACCCTGACCTTACCAGAGCCTCAGGAGCAAAAGGATTATATCAGCATCAAGTCTCCTCTTGTAGGGGTATTTTACGCTTCTCCCGCTGAAAATGAAGAGCCTTATGTGGCTGTGGGAGACACGGTAAAAAAGGGACAGACTCTTTGTATCATTGAAGCCATGAAGCTGATGAATGAAATTACCGCGGAAGAAGAAGGGGCTATTTTAGAGATTTGCGTCACCAACGGCCAGATTGTAGAATGCGGTACGGAACTGTTCCGCATCAAGAGGTAGAAAGATGGATAGAGATCAAATTATGAAATTATTGCCCCATCGGGATCCGATGCTTTTACTGGACCAAGTGGAATGTGAAGAAGGGACTGCCATTGGGCGTTATACCGTCCGGGGAGACGAGTTTTTTTTGCAGGGCCATTTTCCAGGGAATCCGATTGTTCCCGGGGTAATTCTCTGTGAGATTTTGGCCCAATCCGCCTGCGTACTCATGGAGGAGCATATGGGAGAAGGGAAGCTTCCGGTTTATACAGGTCTTGATCATGTGAAATTTCGTTCTCCCGTAAGGCCGGGGGATACGGTGACGACTCAGTGCCGTATCAAACGGGCGAAGCATCCCTTCTATTTTGCAGAAGGAACGGTTACTGTGGATGGCAGGCTTTGTGTGTCTGCTGATTTTTCCTTTGCGATTCAAGGAGCGTAAACGATGTTTTCAAAAATATTGATTGCCAACCGGGGCGAAATCGCTGTCCGCATTATTCGGGCCTGTAAGGAAATGGGCGTGGCTACGGTTGCCGTATATTCCCAGGCAGATAAAAATGCCCTCCATGTGGCTTTGGCGGATGAGAGCTATTGTATCGGAGGGCCGGAGGCTTCTGAAAGCTACCTCAATGAAAACCAAATAATCAGCACCGCATTATTGTCCAAAGCCCAGGCGATTCACCCCGGCTACGGATTCCTCTCCGAAAACGCTCATTTTGCCCGTCTTTGCAGGAAAAACGGAATCGTATTTATCGGCCCTGATCCGGAAGATATGGAACGGCTGAGCGATAAAGCAGTCCTAAAAGAGCTGATTCGGGGAACAAGGCTTTCCGTTATACCAGGCACAAAGGCGGTATCTTCTGTGGAAGAGGCCCAAAGGGAGGCCCAGAGTCTTGGATATCCTGTTATGCTGAAAGCCTGCGCAGGGGGCGGAGGCCGGGGAATCCGCCTGATCCGGTCTGAGAATGAGCTGGAGGACGCCTATTTTCAGGCCACTACCGAAGCTATAAGCGCCTTTGGGGACGGAAGCGTATATTTGGAAAAATATGTATACCCGGCCCGCCATGTGGAGCTGCAGATACTTGCCGACGAACATGGAAACGCCGTATGTCTGGGAGACAGGGATTGCTCCCTTCAACGGAGAAATCAAAAGCTTTTGGAGGAGACGCCTTCTCCAGGGGTGGGAAATGAGCAGCGCAAGGCGATCATGGAGCTTGCAGTGGAGGCTGTTAAGACCATCGGTTATGTAGGCGCCGGAACGCTGGAATTTTTATTGGATCAAGACGGGAATTTCTGGTTTATGGAAATGAACGTCCGCCTGCAGGTAGAGCATTGTGTGACGGAAATGCTTACAGGCGTCGACCTTGTTAAATGGCAGATTCGGATTGCCGCAGGCGTCCCCTTAAATTTTACCCAAGAAGAGATTCGGATGAATGGCTCTGCCATGGAGTGCCGTATCAATGCGGGAAGCTGCGGAACGCTTCGTATGCTTCATGTTCCCGGAGGGCCGTCGGTGCGGTTTGATACCTGCCTGATAGAGGGGACCGTGATTTCACCGTATTACGATGCATTGCTTGGGAAGCTTATTGTATTTGCCAAAACAAGAGAAGAGACGCTGCGGAAAATGCGGGCCTCCTTGTGTGAATTGGTGATTGAAGGAATCCCCACCAATATTGAAGAGCAGCTTCAGATTGTGGAAGACGAACGGTTTTCTTCGGGCACGTATGATTTAACTTTTATGGAAGACAGGTGATCTCATGGCGTTGATAAAATTTTTAAAACCGAAAAATCAATTGGAAGAAGGCGGCCGTACCTCCGCTCCGGTGCAAAGAGACGACGGAGAGCCGGAAAAAAATTGTCCTAATTGCCATAAAGATATTCCCATCAGCCGGCTTTGGGCAAACGACCTTGTCTGCCCCTGCGGCTATCATTTTCGAGTAAAAGCACGTCAGCGGATTCAAATGATTACCGATAAAGACAGCTTTTACGAAATGTATTCCGGATTGAAATCAGACAATCCTTTGAATTTTCCCGGATATAAGAATAAGATAAAAACCGTCCGCAAGGCAAGCGGCGAAGAAGAAGCCGTAATTTGCGGCGTTGCTACCATTGGACGGAAAAAGTGCTGCCTGTTTGTGATGGAGCCTTATTTTATGATGGGAAGTATGGGAAGCGCCGTGGGAGAGAAGATTACCGCCCTGTTTGAGTATGGGATTGAACAGCGTCTGCCGGTGATTGGGTTTACCGTGTCCGGGGGAGCCCGTATGCAGGAGGGGCTGTTATCTTTGATGCAGATGGCAAAAACAAGCGCCGCAGTAAAACGGCACAGCGACGCCGGGCTGCTTTATATTGCTGTTTTGACAGACCCTACCACTGGAGGCGTGTCCGCCAGTTTTGCCATGGAAGCGGATATTATCCTGGCTGAGCCTGGTGCGACGGTAGGGTTTGCAGGGGCGAGAGTTATTGAACAAACCACAAGGAAGTCCCTGCCCAAAGGATTTCAAAAGTCAGAGTTTGTATTAGAGCATGGATTTATTGACAGCATCGTGCCCCGTACCGGCCAAAAGAGATACTTGGCCGAGCTTTTAAAGCTGCACGATGGGAGGGCCATTTTATGAAAGACGCGGCATATGAACGAGTAAAGCTTGCCCGGGATAACCACAGACCCACAGGGCTTGACTATATCAAAAATATTTTTCAGGGATTTATGGAATTCCATGGAGACAGATGCTATTCCGACGACCCGGCCATCGTGGGGGGGATTGCGACTTTGGGCAAAAATCCGGTTACCGTGATAGCCATTGAAAAGGGTCATACTGCAAAAGAGCGCAGCTACCGGAACTTTGGCGCGCCTCATCCGGAGGGTTACCGCAAGGCTCTCCGCCTTATGAAGCAGGCAGAAAAATTTGGAAGGCCCATTATTTGCTTTATTGATACTTCCGGGGCTTATTGCGGCGTGGGGGCTGAGGAGCGAGGCCAGGGCCAGGCCATTGCCGAAAATCTTATGGAAATGTCTACCCTTTGCGTTCCGGTGATTTCGATTTTGATCGGGGAAGGGGGAAGCGGCGGAGCCTTGGCCCTTGCAGTTGCAGACCGGGTTTGGATGCTGCAGAATGCGGTGTATTCCGTTATTTCTCCGGAAGGATGCGCCAGTATTCTCTGGAAAGATTCCGGGAAAGCAGAAACTGCGGCGGCAAGCTTGAAGCTGACGGCGGAGGATGCGAAAAGCCTTGGAGTGATTGAACGCATTTTGTCGGAAAAGGAACTAGGGAAAAAAGAGTTTTATGACCGGATTCGCACCCTTTTGGTGAAAGAAATCAAGACGCTGACAAATGATTTTGATTTAGTTGGAAATCGTTACAACAGATTCCGCAGCCTTGGCGTCAGTGCAGTTGTGAAGGAGTAATTATGAGTATCTACCAAAAATTTTGCAGAGAGATTACCGATGAACAGGGGAACTTACAAAAATTAGTACTGGAATATCCCGATAATTTTAATTTCGGCTATGACGTTGTGGATAAAATTGCAGAAGAAACACCCAATAAGAGAGCTCTTGTATGGTGTAATGTGGCCAATGAAGAACATATTTTTACTTTTTCTGATATTAGAAGGTACAGCAATCAGATGGCCCATGTGTTTCGCAATGCAGGAATCGGCCGGGGCGACCGGGTAATGCTGATCTTGAAACGTCATTATGAATATTGGTTTGCAGCAATCGCCCTTCACAAGCTGGGGGCTGTTATGATTCCCGCAACCCATATGCTGACGGTAAAAGATTTGGTGTACCGGATCAAAACCTCCAAAGCAAAAGCCATCCTTTGCACAGCCCAGGACGAAGTGCCGGAAAAAATTCTGGCGGCCTTAAAAGAGCTGGACGCAACCCTGCTCCTTTGGTGTATACAATCAAACGTTCCTGGCTTTGCACATATTACGGCGGCTATGGAACAGGAAGAGGAAGAATTAACGCGCGTTCCCACGTTGGCTGAAGATCCTATGATGCTGTATTTTACTTCCGGCACCACAGGGTATCCCAAAGGAGTCATCCATGCCCATACGTATCCCCTGGCTCATATTGCGACCGCCAAGTACTGGCAGCAGGCAGAGGATAATGGACTGCACTTTTCCGTTGCAGAAACAGGCTGGGCCAAGGCGTCCTGGGGAAAACTCTACGGCCAATGGCTGGTTGGCAGCGCCGTCATGGTCTATGACTTTGATAATTTTGAACCAAAGCAGCTTACCCATGTCATTAACCGCTATGGAGTGACCTCCTTCTGCGCTCCCCCAACGGTGTACCGCTATCTGGTACGCAAGGGTATTCCCGATATGCCCTCTTTAAAACATGCTTCTACTGCGGGGGAAATGTTAGCGCCCCAGGTGTTCCGCAAATTTACGGAACGCACAGGGCTTCCCCTCTGCGAAGGATACGGGCAGACAGAAACTACGCTGCTGATTGCAAACTTTTATGGGAATCAGGCAGTGGAAGGCTCTATGGGGACTCCGTCGCCATTTTATCAGATTGAGCTTCGGGGAAAACAAGGGGAGCCTGTTCCGGTGGGAGAAGTAGGGGAGGTAGTGGTGATACCCGCAGAAGACGGAGGGTTGCCAGGAGTCTTTACCTCTTATCTGGATCATGAAGAGCAGTATCAATATGTATGGCGGGACGGCGTGTATCATACAGGAGATGCGGCCTATATGGACGAAAACGGATACTATTGGTTCCATGGGCGATTTGACGATATTATTAAAACCGGAGGATTTCGCGTAGGCCCTTATGAAATAGAACATGTTTTGTTGGAATACCCGGCTGTTTCGGAGTGCAGCGTGATCGGAGTCCCGGACGCCTTAAGGGGGCAGGCGATTAAGGCAGTGATTGTGCTTAATGAGGGGTATACCCCCACAAAAGAGCTGGAGCTTAAGATAAAGGAGTTCTGCAACCAGAAATTAGCAGAGTATAAATGGGTTCGTATCATTGAGTTTGTGGAAGAAATGCCCAAGACGATCAGCGGAAAAATTCAGAAAAAAGTTCTGCTCAGCTAAAATCAGCAGATGTAATATTTTTGTGACAATAAAAATGTGACAAGACGTCTTTTCTTTGTTATAATGGTGTACGATACGGATCGTTACTTTTATAGTTATCCTGTGGTCAGAGGATATTGTCTCTGTAAAAGGAGTTGTTATGAACAATATGCTTAATAATATGGAAGAGATACTCGGTAAACAGATCTGCGGCTTTCATCAGTACATATTAGATGACCCGATTCATTTGAGTTATGCAAGCTGGAATCTTTGTGAAATGATAGGGGTTCCGGCAGAAGAACTGCTTCATGAAAGCCGGGATATGTATGCGTTACAGGTGCATGAAGCTGACCGTGAAAAGTATTCTGAATTTTTAAAAAAACTGGCAAGGAAGGAACAAACCCTTACCACCGAATACCGCCTGATGAAAAAAGACGGTTCGACCCTCTATGTAAAAGATACGGCTACGTCCAAAAAAACAAAGGAGGGCGTACTTGTGGGCTCCTGTGTATTGGACGATATTACACAGCTGAAGCAGGAGAACGACCATTTAAAGTCCTTACATGGAATCATTCCCTGTGGATTTTTAAGATATACCTGTGAAAAGCAGCCCCAAATTATCTCTATGAATCATACCATGCATGAAATTCTTCGTTTTCCAGAAGTAAGAGACGGGGAGCTGGATTATTTGGAATTGTATAAAAGCAATATTTTCATGATGATTCCCATGGAAGAGAGGCGCAGATTTTCCAAATATCTGAATCGTGTTTATACAGCGGAAGCTCCCATTGCAGGGGAAATCACACTGCTTCGCTGCGACGGAACCCGGGCGCATGTATTCGGTTGGGTAATAAAATGGGTCAATGAAGAAGGAAAGGCGGAGTTTCAGAGCGTTTGCATGGATGTTACCGAACGGCATCAGACCAGGAAGGCCGAGGAAACAAAACGTTATTTGAAGGCGCTCACAGACGTCTATGATAAAATATTTGAATTTAATCTTGAAGGAAATACTGTAAAATGTCTGCATTGTGACGACACTTCTGTATTTAAACATTTTGAAGAGGTTGCCATGAAGGTGGAGGACGCTTCAGAAAAGTGGATTATGGATTCTGTGGACATACAGGACCAGGAGAGGGTGCGGTCTTTTTTTCAGAAGTTTTGTCAGAAGAAATTATATGAGGCTGCAGCGAAGCCTCCCCAGATTACTTACAGGGCGCGATCTGCTGACGGAAAACAAAAACAGTATACCGGGATCTTCATTAAGGCGGACGAGTCGGTGGGCTTTTACTGCTGCAGAAGTATTCCGGATTCAGAAGAAGCCCGGGTATTACGGGATGAGAACCATCAGCTGAAAGAAAATATGAAAGATCTGGTGATGCGTTTTACCGACGGTCTCGCCGCTTTTGAGATATCGGCGGAGGGAATGGTAAAGCCTCTTTACGTAAGTGGAAATGTGTATGAATTTTTTGGTTATACGAAGGAAGAATGGATGCCTATGATGGAGAAATCCACGCCCTTCGATAATTTTGTAGCCTACAGTGAAACAGCCTATGAGGATTTTGCGCAGCTGTTAAGAAACGGGGAAGCGGAATTTACCTATTACGATTATAAGACCAACGCCAGTCGTCAGATAAAAGCCATCTGTTCTCAAAAAGAACCCAACAGCAATTCTGCCAGATATGTGATGCTGTATTCTATGGAAGATACCAAAACCAAAACGGAAGAGAAGACCTATTTGCCGGAAAATCACACTGTATCCATTCGTACCTTCGGCTATTTTGACGTATTTGTAGGGGAGCGGCCCATTGCGTTTCGAAATAAGAAATCAAAAGAATTATTTGCGCTTTTGGTGGACCGCAAGGGAGGCTTTGTGACTTCCGAAGAGGCGATCAGTTTCTTGTGGGAAGATGAGCCTGCCAATACCGTTACCTTGGCAAGATATCGTAAAGTGGCTCTTCGCTTGAAAAATACCTTGGAGGAGTATGGGATTTCAGATGTGATAGAGACGGTGGACGGCAAACGCCGCATTGTTTCTGAGAAAGTCAAATGTGATTTTTATGATTACCTATCTGGAAAGGAAGAGTACGCCCAGCTTTTTAAGGGGAGCTATCTGACGAATTATAGCTGGGGAGAGACGACGTTGGGCGAGCTTTTAAGTGAAAGAAAATAAGGAAGATCGGGGAATGCTTTTAAGAGAAAAGGGAATCCCCCACTGTGGGTTACCATGGTTGGGGGGATTTCTTTTTTATTTTTTTTAATTGTGATAGAAACCCTTCCAGGTATCCGTAATAATAAGTGTAACTACAAAACAAGCCGGTGCACAGGTCTACATGAGGATAACATTATGAAAATAGGAGAGTACAACTACATACGGCAATTACGGCGTCAAGATGAGAAAGCGTTGATGTATGTGATTGAGACATATGGAGGATTGATAAAATCAGTTATCCGCAGACATTTGTTCAGCCTTCCTCATAAGCAGGAGGAATGTTTCGACGATGTATTGTTGAAAATTTGGGGGCATATTTCTGAGTTTGATGAAAGCAGGAATTCCTTTTCTAACTGGGCGGCAGCCATTGCACGATACCGGGCCATTGATTATCTGCGGCAGTTTCAGAAGGAATTGGATGTGGTGAACATCGAGGATGCGGTGATTGCCCGGGAAGACAGAATGTTGTCTCGCATGATGGAAAAAGAGATTTCAGAAGAAATGGAAAAGATGCTGAAATGCTTGAAACCTTGCGACAGGGAGCTTTTTTTGAAGCTGTATGTGGAAGAAAAAACCATGGAAGAGGTGAGTTTGGAAACCGGCATGGAAAAGGACGTAATCTATAACCGCCTGTCCAGAGGAAAGAAAAAAATCCGCAAACAGTTTAGCATCCAAAGAAGCATTTGAGCACAAGGCGCTGCATGAAAAACGGAGGGACATATGGGAAAAAATCTTTACAATCTGCTCAATGAGATAGAAACGGATCTTTCGGAATATGAAAAAGTGGAATGGTCCATGCAAGAGATGGAAGGGGCAAAACGACGGATATATAAGGAGGTAACGGGTATGAAGCAAAAGAGAAATCACAATGGAGCTTATGACAACAGAAGCAGTAGAAGCAGAAGGTGGGCAAAGGCAGCCTGGGCGGCAGCGGCAGGCGTGGTGGTGCTTGGCGCCGTGGGCATGGCAAATTCGGCGACGGCAAAAGAACTGCTGGGGGATGTGTTTGGTAAGCTGATTCAGACGGTTCAGGGTGAAAAATATGAGGAAGAAGATACAAAGCTTTTGACGAAAATCGGGGAACATTCTGTTGCCGTACAGTCTGAATTAGAAAAGTACCAGGGAGATGCAGGCTTTGTAGCCACAGTGGAGGATCAGGGCGTTACCATATCTGTCACAGACGTTTACTGTGACGGGTATACCTTATATTATACCACAACTTTAGAGACGGAGGATGAAGGCCTGAATCAGGCACAGGGAATTATGGCGGGAATGGAACAAGGAGGAGGGATGGAAGTCACCATTGACGGACTAGAAGGAGATTCGACAGACTCTTTTGCATTCCATAAGTCAAAGGACGGTACTTATGTGGCGGTCAGTGATCTGAACTTGATGAAGCTTGATAACAGCGGCCAAGAGGGCCAAGCCTTGGGGCTGCCGGGAAAGGATTCTTTGATACTAAATTGCAAAATTACAAATCTGAGGGGATATGTGTTTGACCAGTGGGATGAGGAAGGAGAATATTTGATGACAGGTGAAGTGAATGGAGCATGGAGCTTTCGCCTTCCGGTAACCGTGGATCGATCCGGCAACCAGGAGTTTGCCATTGGCAAGAGCGATCAGGGAATTACGATAAAGAACGGAGTGAAAACAAATGCAGGACTGGTTTTGGAGGTAGAATTCCCGGATTTCAGGCAGGAGCCCTACAATGATCCTTTTAACGATCCAGATATCTTTATCTGCGACAGCCAGGGCAACCAATTGCGATGGATGAACCAGAAGATAGACGCTCGTGCAGATGGAACTACATTACAGCATATTATGTTGTTATACGATGGCCAGAAGGAGCTGTGTCTTCAGGTAGTAAATAAGAATCATGGAAACGGCCTGATTGGAGAGATTGAATTCCAGGTTCCGTAGACAGATTTAAGGAAGCAGGATTTCTTGACAGCCGCCCTTGACGAAAGGGCGGCTGTACTTTATGATGAAGTAAGAAACAGAAAAAACCGCAAAGACAGGAGGTCAGGGATGAAAGTACTAGTGATTTATTTTTCCCAAAGCGGAAATACAGAAAAAATAGCCCGTGCCATTGGCCAGGGAGCATCGCAATCGGCCGATGTGGTAGAGGTAAAATCCATTAAGGACGTAACCGGAGAGATGCTTGAGAATTATGACCTGATTGGGTTAGGAAGTCCCATATGGAAAGCGGATCCTCCCAATATCAGGCGTTTTTACGAAAGCCTGCCGGATCAAAAGGGAAAGCATATTTTTTCCTTTGCCACTCACGGCACGATGCCTGGATTTTATTTTCCGGTAGTGCTGCCGAATTTGAAAAAAGCCGGATTTACCGTAATTGGCAGTAGACGTTGGTACGGAAACGTGGTGATGCCGGGGATGCCGGAGCCGTATTATACGGCGGGACATCCAGATGAGCAGGATTTACAGGAGGCAAAAGAATTCGGAAAAGAGATGGTGGAGCGCAGCAGGCGGATTGTAGCCGGAGAGACGGATTTGATTCCTCCTATGCCGGCAAATGACGTGGATAAGGATCAGGCGGTGGCCATTGTAAATATGTTGTTGGAATATGGGAATCCTCAGGGTAAGATCGTGCGCGACCCGGAAAAATGCATTTATCCCAAGTGCAGCCGCTGTATGGACTATTGCACCATGGATTACATAGATTTGGAGAGCAATCCTCAAAAATTTGGGAGTGAAGGATGCTGCTGTGACGACAATCATGAATGCGCCTGGTGCTTTATGATTTGTCCTACAGGAGCGATTCGTCTGGAACCGGATGTATATGAGCATGTGAAGCCTTTTATCGGGGTACGGAAACCTTTGTTTGAAAAAATTTTGGATGAAGCGGAGCGAAAGGGAGAGTTCCGCCGCCTGATACCGGTAGAAGAGGTGGGATTTGATACGCCTTATGTGATTGCCCATCCAGAGCGTCCGTATTTCAAGGTACCTCCCAGAAAGAAGGATTAATTTTCCCAGTTTTGTATTATAGATGGGATAAAAATGCAAGAATAAGGAAAGAATAAAGAAAAACCCTGTTGTGGGCCGGACGTATTACAAATGTGGCGTCTGGCCTGTAGTAAGGGATCAAGGAGTATGATATGAATCAAAAAGCATTGTATTGTATCAGCTACGGGTTGTTTGTCCTTACGGCGCGTCAGGGACAAAAGGATAACGGCTGCATGATTAATACGGCCATGCAACTGACGTCGTCCCCGAACCGCTTAGGCGTTACGGTAAATAAAACAAACGCTACTCACGATATGGTACTGGAATCCGGGAAATTCACTGTTTCTGTCTTGAGTAAAAAAGCGAATTTTGATCTTATCCGACGGTTTGGGTTTCAATCCGGGCGGGAAACGGATAAGTTTCAAGACTATGAATTTGCAAAAAGGAATCAGGAAGGCATGTTCTATGTAACAGAGGGAACCAATGCATTTCTTTCGGTGGAAGTAGAAGAAACCATAGATCTTGGTACTCACACCATGTTTATTGGAAATGTGAAAGAGATGGAAGTATTAGATTCGGAAGCTTCTATTACCTATGAATATTATCAGAATCATATCAAACCCAAACCAAAGGAGACGCAGGCAAAGCAAGGGCAAACCATTTGGCGTTGTAAAGTTTGCGGGTATGAATATATAGGAGAAGAGCTGCCGGAGGGATTTATCTGTCCTGTGTGCAAGCATCCTGCTTCTGATTTTGAGCGGGTGGGGTAAAAGAATCTGGTTCTGTCAGATCTTATATCTGGGGCGGCTGCTAGGGAGCCTGCCGCTTAAGAACATATACTTCCACCGTAAAGTCTTCATTTCCGGGCATTTGTCCTGTTTCTGTGTTGGTAACGGTAAAACCAAAATTTTCATATAGTTTTCTTGCCGGCTCGTTGCCTTTTAAGGCTTCCACATAGGAAATGCCGGGAAATTTTTTTAGGGCATATTCTGTGAGACTGCGGCCGATACCTCTTCGCATTTTTTCGGGATCCACATACAGCCATGCAAGCTCTTCCTCTGTGCAGGCGGCGAATCCTGCTACAGTATGTTCCAATTCTGCTACAAAAAGGCCGGGGTATTCAAATAAGCCTTCTCTCTCGGCAGCTGTTTCAAGAGGCAGGAATGCGTCCGAAAGCCCCGCCAATTCTAATTCTATTTTTCTTGCCCCGTCATGGATGCCTTTGATCTCATTCCAATCTGTTTGTTCATAGTTTCTGATTGTCAACATAAATGTTCCTCCCCAATGTTATTTTGTATTATTTTCCCACAATAAGAATAGTATATGCGGCTCATGCAAGGAAGCGATAATCTGATTGTATCATAGGCAGGGGATAAAATCTATGGAAGAACGCTTCTTTTTTAGTTGTTTCTTTTTCGTGTACATCTGTTGAATGAAATTTGATTTACAAAACCCAGGATAGGAGAAGATAATGGAGGATAGAACGATACGGAGGAGGGGAATTATGTAAAGGGACGATAAGAAGATTGGATGGGAGAAACAGAGGAAAAACTGTAGAGAGGAGACAAGGAGATGGGTAATAATAAAAGTTTGGAAAGTGACAATCTGAAAATGAATTTTTCCAAGGGATGGGGAATTATTTTTTATTGTATGGCAATGTTTTTTCTTTTGGTGGGATATTCCATTGACGGATTGAATATTGTAGCGCCAACATTCGCGGAAGTAATGGGACTTGATTATCCGGTGGTGCTTAGTATGTCTGCGATAGCAGGATTGGTAGGGATTGTGGCGTATATAGTTATTTCAAGAATTAACATTAAGGTAGGCGCTCGCTGGGTATCCGGGTTTTGCCTGATCGGTTCTGGTATTTCTTATATTTGCTGGGGACAGGCCAGAAGCATTGCGGCTTATTGTGTGGCGCTGACATTGGTGACCAGTTTTATTAATGGCGCTGCCTATATAGCCGGAGGAGCTTTGGTGGCGCAATGGTTTCCAAAGAAAAAAGGATTGGCCAATGGCTTTACTACGATGGGACATAATGAAGGATCCGCGTTCTTTGTGCCGCTGATTACTTTTTTACTGGCGTCCTTTGGATTTTCTAAAGGAATGGCAATGGCGGGCATATTTGGCATTGTCTTAGGCGTGGCGGGCCTGGTCTTTATACGAAATTTTCCTCAGGAATGTGGAATGTATCCTGATAATGTGACAAAGGAGGTATATGAAACGGAATATGCCGCTATTACAGAACAAGAGAAATCCCAATGGACTGTTGTGAAATTGTTGAAGACGAAAGAATTGTGGCTGTGTGCGGTGATTGTGGGAGTAAATCAGTTGGTTACCACAGGGGTGATGAGCCAGCTTGTGGTGAGAAATATGGGAATTGGTTTGAGCCAGACCGCGGCGGTGACATTGATGACGGTATGCGCTTGTATCGGAGTTGCCGGTTCCTTTGGATTTGGATTTTTGGATCAAAAATTCGGAGTTAAGAAATCCATTCTTTTTTTCCTGATTTGGTACAGCATGGCCTTGATCATTAACTGCACAGATACCCTTGTGGGCATTTATATTTCTGTATTGATGTTGGGAGTAGCTATAGGCGCGGCAGGTAATTTTATTATGTCTTTGCCAACGTCGGTATTTGGGCGCCACGGGTTTGAGGTGGTAAATTCCGTGTATTTTCCGCTGATGCAGGTGATATTGATGATGAATTATTTTGTAAATGCTATGGCGTTAAAATTAACGGGAAGCCTGCGGGGGGCTTATATAGTATATATCGGACTTTTGGTGGTAAATATGGTTTTGGTTGGTATTACGAATGTAACGAAGCATAATAAAGATTATGCAAAAGGGGAACAGTTGAAACAGGGTATGAAATAATTCTGTTTGAAATAAATTATAAACGATTTTGCATACATAAAAGCATACTCTCAGAATACCTGGGGGTATGTTTTTTGCACTTGAGGTGACGTGTAGCTATGATAGAAAATTTGAATCTATAAGCTCTTTTTTCAGAAGTATGAAAAAAGAGCTATATTTTTAGTAGAATATGGCTTTACATCATATTTTATTGGAATTATAATGATATAAAAGCCGAAGGCTAAACTTGATGATATTTGTTCTGTCAATGGGAGTAAGGGAAGATGTGGAATTTTGATATTGCTGGGATAACTATGAATCAAATTCAGGTTTTTTTGTCGGTGGCAGCTACAGAAAACATGTCCCAATCTGCAGAAGAGCTGCATATGTCTAAGTCCTCTTTAAGTAAATGTATTCATCAGATGGAAAGTAATTTGTGTCTGGTTCTGTTTATACGTTCCAGACAAAGGTTAAAATTGACTCCGGCAGGAATGGAGTTAAAGAAGGGACTGCAAGATGTAACGGCAATGGTAGAGCAGGCTGTTATGAGGGCTCACTCCTGTCAGTATAGTATGAAAAAGACGATTGTCATAGGCATCCCATTGTATACTACTATGATAGAAGCCATTCGGCCTTTTTTGGAAAAACGAAAAGAAGCGTTTCCGGATTTTTCCTGGCGTGTGGAGTACTATACATTTGAGGAATTGCCGGAGAAGCTTTTGTCAAAAGCGGTAGACTTGATTTTGACGGCTCATTTTTTTGAAGAAAGCTTGGAGCAGAAAGGCTTGTCTTATACGTGGCTTTGCGAGACGCCTTTGACGGCCAGCATGTTAAAGACAAATCCCTTGGCTCAAAGGCCCAAAATCTATGTGGAGGATTTGAAGAGCCAGAGATTTATAACCCCCTCTCCCCGGGTCTTACCGGATTTTATGGATTATGTAATCAATACGCTTGGTACGGAACATGGGTTTCGTCCAGATATTGCGCTTTATGTTTCCTCAACGGAAGCATTGGAGTTGAATATTCAACATGACAATGAGATTTTTATATCAGATAAATATATGAAAATGAGCCGCAGTAAGGAGATTCAGATGGTGCCTATTACAGATACGAGAAGCGGCGTATTGTTGTCCTGGAATGATAGCGTCAGGGAAGAGATCGATTGGATGCTATATAGAACGTAGTCAAGATTTACATTAAATTTTTTCCTTTAAAGAAGTCTTGACATAATCGGTCTAATACCTCTCGTTCTACTACTTCTATCGGAACAGAGTCTAAATGATTTACCCAATAGGTGTAAGCGCCGATACAACCGGATGAGATCATTTCCAAAACAAGCTCTTCTTCTTTTAGATGTATTTTTTCGTAAAAAAACTTTTTCTTAAAATCTTCTTTGATTACCTTTTTCCATTTGTAGATAAAAAGGCCGTCTCTGCTTTTATTCAAAAGCGTACGGAACCATTCGTCGTTTTCTTTTATAAACAGCAGCGTTGCCCGAAAGTGGCCTTCTTTGCTATATTCCTTTTTCTCAAAGGTATATGTGACGAAAGCGACATTTCTTTCTTGACAGCCAAGAACAAGAATATCTTCAATAGATTCCAATACTTCGTATACGTCTGAAAAGTAGTGATAAAAGGATGTTCTTGGTATGTTTGCCTTTTCACAGATACTTTTCACAGTTATTTCGTGTAATTCTTTCTTCTTAAAAAAGTCTATAAATACATCTTGAATCTTTTTTACGATTACGTCATGATTTTGTTTCATAATCCTCCTACTCATATTCCTCTATATGCATGGTTACCCTCCGCATACTTAGGGCGTATATCCCCTTGTACACGGAAGGCAATAAGGATCTGTTGGTGTGGCTTGCACATTTATTTTTGGATAGCCGGCATACTAGCGATATACATATGCTCCGGCCTTGTATTTTGGCGGAATGACTGGTATCTGAAGATAGGAGTCATAGATCCCGCCGGTATGAATGATGTGGCGGCCTTTATTATCCGTATCCCAGGAGAAGGGTTCAAACCAGGGATCGCGGATATATCTTCCGGCAATACGTACTCTCAGCTGTTGACCTTTATGCCAGAAGCGGCTGTAGGGGTAGATTTCAATCTCTACAGGTACAATTTCTCCCGGGGCTAATTTTTCTGTTTGGGTCATAGACTGAACAGGCTGAATATCGCTTGATAACTGGGGATCCTGATGTCTTCTGGATACTCTCATTTTTCCCCAGGCGCCGGGATGGCGTTCTCCAAATACCCATGTGGGAAGGAATGCGCCTTCTTCATCCAGTTTCTGCACGGTAATAAACATGTCCATATCGTCATGGCCTTTTGCCTCCACCCAAAGGTGCAGCTTCATAAAACCTGTAAGTTCCGTATCTTCTTCAAATTTGATATCAAAGCATACTTCTTCGGTTTCGGCGTCGTAGCTTGTACTTGTATGTTCAAAAGATGAATGATAAGATAAACTTTTTTTATTGGCGTCTAAATACAATTTTTTATAAACGGTTCTTGGGATTGGAAAATCAGCTTCCGGGCGCTGCTTGAACATGTCGCAGTCATAGGCGTCCATAACGTCTAGTCGTACTTTGGGCGTTAATTCCCATCCATTGTAAATGCCTTTCAGATAGCGGTCAAAAAACTTTCGTAAATCTTCTTTCATTTCAAAACTATATGCGTCCGGCCATTCAAATTCTCTGTGAATGCGGAGCCATTTTTCTTTGGAGGCCATCTTACAGTAGGCATTAATGGTTCCGCTCATATGCAGATGGCTCATACCTGCCGCAATATATGCCGGTACTGTAATTTTTTCAAAGTTTGCAATTTTACTCTTCCAATAGGCGTTCATATCCGGATATTTCACTGCCATAGCCGGAATATCCTCCATCAAGCCTTCCGGGCTTTCACTTCCCAGATCCTTGTATACAAAGGTGTTAAACCCAATCGCCGGAATGCCGCCCTCGCACATAAATTCACGAAGAATATCAGAACAGCCTTCCCAAGGTGCAATGGCTGCAAGATGCTTCGGCTGTTCAGCCGCGATATACCACTGCATCATAGCAAGCATAGAGTTACCGGCCATTCCCACCTTTCCGTTACACCATTCACATGCGGCTAACCATTCAATAACCTCTGCACCGTCTTTTGCCTCGGCGTCCCCCCAAATCGGCATTTCCCCCTGAGAATGTCCGCATCCTCTGGGATCTACATTTGCGACGGCATATCCGTAATGACACCAGTAATGGGGATCCGGCCCTTCAAACTTCGTAGCTTTGGAAATCGCCTCGGCAGGTACGCCATAAGTAGCCCAGGGACGAGGCATATCGTGGGGGCGCTTGCCATAGATACTCCATGCCATGATACAAGGAATATTTTTTTCGCCGGCAGGACGATAAATATCTGCATAAATAGTAACGCCGTCGCTTAATGTAATGGCGGTGTCTTGTTCGCAAATAATACCGTTTTCTTCATAGGTTCTTTGATTCATAGGAGAATAATACCCCCAACCGCCGGGAATTGTATTGATATCTTTCAATGGAACGGAATGACGGTAGATGACGTCAATTTCTTCCCCGTCGATCACTCTTTTTCGGATTATCTGTTCTGCCATAATGAATACCTCCTTATCGTTCTTGTAAAAAAAGAATATCATTTCTTTTACTAAAACAAAATACACATGCAGGCTATTTGTCCGGAAAGAGAGTGCGGCTTTTTGTGCAGTTTGTACAGGGGCCAGACAGTTTTAATTTTCAGGTAAAAAAAGTGCAAAGCCTTGATAGTCCCATAGGTTTTACACTTTTTGCTGTAGTCTGGTTATGTCGATCATTGAATAAAGGATTTACACTCAAATAACTTATTGGTATAATGTAATTACCATATAGACGGGCTGTAGAAAATAGGTGATTATATGCCAATGGCTGAAAAAGAATACAATGGGATTTTATTAGACCAAATATCACTACTTGAAGAAATAGAACGAGTAGCGAAAAAAGTGAATTGTCAAGAGGTATTAGAGGAAATTGAGTTTAAACGTAATCAAATTAATCGAAAACTTTATCAGAAACCGCCACTTATGGAAAGTTAGTAGTAACAAAAAGTGAATCAAATAAAACCAAAGGTGTAAAGTCTTGATTGAATTTTCCGATTGCCCTCAGTGAAAATACTTATTTTGAAATAGCATCTGCTTTGGACGGTGGGATGCTATTTCTTTTTATTATGATGGTATTTGAGATTTAATAATGTTCGGTATGTGGTATAGGAATTTGATTGATAGGATAAATACTATTTTTTTCAGTTTAACATATCATGGTTAATGATTGTTCAATATGCATATTAATGTTACAATTATTGATAAGTAAATATAATCGGAGGAAATAGATGAAGAAGGGTAAAAAGGTTTTCTTGTGGAATGAAAATACAGATAAAGTTGATTTATCAGAGTATACCCATATCCGAGCTTATCACGGTTGCAGAACATCAAATATTGAATCATATATAAAAGAAGGAATCCATTCATTTAATCGTAAACAAGCCTATAAAATTGTTCGTGATACACTATTTCAATGTGGAATTGAAGAAAAAGAAATATTAAAATGTTTTAACGAAAAATGGAATGATTATACAGATCATTACAATAATGTTTGTGTTAATATTTCAAAAGAAGATATGTTGTATTTATCAGGGCATTATCTTGTATATGGAAGTGAGTTTATATGTGGAATGAGTGCGGATTTATTCTGCCAGTACAAATTAAAAAAGATTGGAAAACCAACTTTATTAGAATGTCATATTGATAAACGAAAATTTTCACGGTCAACTTTACAAGCAATAGAAGATAATGGGATAAAATATGGATGTTGGGATGGAGGCATTTATCTCTTAGATGATGTGTCTCCAGATGAAATAATAGAAATTACATATCCGCGGGAGATTTATGATCCGCTTTTAGGCTATTATTATCATACAAAGTAAGAGAAAATACAATATCTAGTTTGTGTAAAGTTTTTTGATACCATATATTGACAAACTTCAAAAACTGTGCTATCATCACAAACATACATAAGGAAGAATTATCAAAGATACACCCGATTACTGCGGAAGATAACATACTGAATTTAGGATAAAAGACAGAGTATTGTTATTATTATGCGTTTTCGGGTGTTTTTTATTGGATTTTGAAGGAGATGAGCGAATATTTGTATCATTACACAAGCATAGAAAAATTGGCACTTATATTAAAAAATAGGACTATAAAGTTTAATAATATATTGAATGTTGATGATCCGGAAGAGGCAGAGACAAGCGATTTAGGAACAGCAGGAAGACATTGTTTGGTAAGTTGTTGGACAAACAGTGAGGAGGATGTTATTCCAATGTGGAACATGTATACACCTGATATGAAAGGGGTAAGAATTAAATTAAGGAAGTATCCTTTTAAACAATATACATATAATAAAGGTGAAAAGTATTTTACTGAAGATATAAAATCGTATATTGATTATAATGGAAGCTATACAACATCAGTATGTATATCAGCACAGTATCCGCTATTGGAAAAAATAGAATACACAGATGATGAAAAACTATTAAAACCTGAAATAATTACAAAAAGTGAAAATGGGATAAAAGCTTCTTTTCAGAATATAGGTAGATGTAAAAGAACGTACTGGAACTTTCAACAGGAGTATAGATATATAATTAGAACTGCACCATGGGGGATGATGGAGTTAGAGAGAGTTAAAGAACCAAATGAGCAGATTCTAATTTTTAATAGAATATTGGATAAAAATAATACTCAGTATTGTAATGAAATATATTTAGATTTGGCAGAAGATGCATTTAGTGATGTGGAAGTATTATTGGCTCCGAAAACAACAGAATCAGAATGTATAATTGTACAAGCATTATTAGATAAGTATTGTCATGGTTATCATGCAAAAATTGAAAGGAGTAAAATTCGGGTAAGATAAATTGTTGCACTGTTCAATCGGTAGTGCAAATAAGTTTGTGTTTTGGGAAATTCTGGCTGGGGATGCTCAACGACCTGCACAACCGCGGAGTGAAAGATGTGCTGTTTTTCTGCGTGGGTGGATGGGCTGCCAGGGTTTAAAGAGGCCATACAGGCGGTATTCCCCAAAGCGGAGATACAAAGGTGCGTCAGCCACATGCTGCGCAATTCATTCAAATATGTCAGTTACAAAGACCTGAAGAAATTTGTCTCCGACTTCAAAGCCGTCTACAATGCCCGAATAAGACGGCAGCCCTTTCAGAGCTGGAAAACATAAGTTTGAAGTGGCCTTGGCTTTGCTCTTCCATTTGCTGATCTGCTTTCATGCTTATCTTTCAAAATCTTGAAAAGCTTGTCATACTCTGCATGGATTTCCAGCATATCGGCGACATTTCCGCCATTATCAGGATGATGAACTTTCAACAGTTCCTTGTATTGCTTCCTAAGCTCTTATAATGTGCTGATATTCTTGAAATATGTCATAGCTATAACCTCCAATAAAAAAATGTAAAGCCTTGACAATTCTATAGACTTTACACTCTTTATTGTGATGTAGTTATTCAGTTGTGGTTATGTGATTATGATATCTTTTGTAGCTTCTCGCTGTGTTCTCTAATTACGCTTTTCATTACGTCAATGTCGGTTTGCATTGCTTCAATCTGTGCTGTTGCTTTCTCATAGCGTTTCGCTGCTGGTAAGTAGTTTTCTGCAAGCAATTTAATGTCTGAACGTATCTCGTTTTCAATAATTACATTGATTCTTGTTTGCTCATCTTTTATTTGTTGAATATCTGTTTTTAATGGTTCGGTTTCTGTTTTTATCCTTTTTTCAACGATTTCAGATATAGCAAATAATAACTCATTATCTGTCATTATATCACGCTCCCTTTGTGATTGATTTAATGTTGTTAAGCAGAAGTATATCACATCCAGAGTGTAAAGTCTATGGAATTGTCAATGTGCTTTTGTGTGGTGTTGTGATTGGTGTCTGGTGTGTGTGCTGCCACTAAATCACCCGAATTAGAATTACCGGAAAATAAAGTAAAGAAGAAACGTTCTTCAAATGAGGAACGTTTTAAAGGTATTCCTGTAAAAAGGTCTTTCTCGAACCATCCGAGGAAGAATGTATCTGTAGTAAGTGCGGAAAACAAATGGATCAGATCGGTACAGAGCTTGTACGCCGCGAATTAAAGGTCATTCCGGCAAAAGCGGTTGTGATTGAATACCACAGTGTAAACTATGGATGCAAAAACTGTAAGGAGCACGGAATCACTCCTACGAT
>CAMNQH010000024.1 GCA_946549035.1 uncultured Lachnospiraceae bacterium
GTTTAAAAACCATGGCTCTGGACCGTTCTCTGACGCCGGCGATTATTGCCTATGAGGGATTGCAGTACCAACATATGTCGCCAGGGGTCTTTACAACAGAAGCCCTTGCTTATATTAGTCAGCATCTTCGTATTTTGTCAGGATTTTATGGTGTGCTTTGTCCCTTTGACGGGGTAGTGCCCTATCGATTGGAGATGCAGGCAAAGCTGTCGGGGAACGGATACAAAGATTTATATGAATTTTGGGGAGACCGGCTGTATCAAAGTCTGGCGGAAGGTGACAGAACGATTATAAACTTGGCTTCCAAGGAATATTCCCGTTGTATAGAGAATTATCTAAAGCCGGAGGATCAGTACATTACAGTAGAATTTGGAGAATGGAAAGAGGGAAAGGTGGTACAAAAAGGGACCTTGGCAAAGATGGCCCGAGGAGAGATGGTGCGCTTTCTTGCGGAAAACCAGATTCAAGATGTGAGGGACATGAAAGAATTTCAGGCGTTACATTTTTCCTATTCCAAGGAATGCTCCAGTGAAACTACATATGTATTTCTAAGGGAAAACAAAACTACTGATTTATAAGAAAGCAATAGAAAAAGCACATCCCCGGGGTGGGAAAGGAAACATATGAAGCGAGAGATTGATATCAACGATATTTCCGATGGGAGACTTTACGGTTTAAATGATATGGTGCGGGCAGATTGTAATGACTGTCTCGGTTGTTCTTCCTGCTGCAGGGGGATGGGAGATTCCATTGTCCTGGATCCCAGGGATATATTCCAGATGAGTCTGGGAACAGGTAAAAGTCCCAAGGAGCTGCTAGAAACCTGCCTGGAGCTGAATGTGGTGGAAGGAATTATATTGCCCCATTTAAAGCTGGCGGGGGAGACGGAAGCCTGTCCTTTTTTGAATTCGGAAGGAAGATGCAGGATTCATAAGTTTCGTCCGGGCATTTGCCGGTTATTCCCCTTGGGGCGCATGTATGAGAATCGGGAAATAAAATATTTTCTCCAAATACATGAATGTCCCAAGCCTTCTAAGGGCAAGGTGAAAGTAAAAAAGTGGCTGGATGTTCCGGAAGCAAAGCAATACGAGCAATTTATTCTGGAATGGCATTATCTTCTGTTAGATTTGCAGGATGAAATGGAGAAAAGACAGGAAGATCAGTTTCAAAAAGATGTAAATATGCTTTTACTGCAGCTTTTTTACCTTTGCCCATATGAAGCCGACAGAGATTTTTATCAGCAGTTTCAGGAACGGAAACATAAAATTTCACAGGCTTTCATTGTGAAACCATAATAAAACGAAAGAAAAGTCCTCCGTGGATAGAAGGAGATATACTCCTAGCCACGGAGGATTTTATATTTTTTTCAATTCTCTGCGTGTTTCTGTAATAATTTTTTTTCGCAGTAACCAAAGACAGGCCAGATTTGGCAAGGCCATACAGGCATTCAACAAATCTGAAATTCCCCAAACCCTTTCCAGAGAAACAACAGCGCCTAAATAGACGCTTACAAGGTATAGCACCTGATAGGCTTTTGTTGCTCGCTCCCCTGCAAGGAAGCGGACGGCGCATTCTCCATAGTAGCACCAGCCCAGAATTGTGGCAAATGCAAAAAGAATCAAGGACAGGGAAAGGATTTCCGTTCCCCAAAAGGGAAGCTGGGAAAAAGCCGTGAGACACAGGCTGTCTATGGGAATTTCTGTATAAGCCTGAGGATTTTTTAAAATGCTGCTTACGATGACCAGCCCAGTGACGGCGCAGATTACTACGGTATCCCAGAAGGGCCCCGTCATGGAAATCAGCCCCTGAGTAACAGGAGAGGAAGTGCGGGCGCAGGCGGCCGCCATCGGAATAGAGCCAAGGCCGGCTTCATTGGTAAAAAGCCCCCGGGAAATGCCGGTGCGGATGCCCAGCATAACAGCGGTTCCGGTAAATCCTCCGGCAAAGGCTTTCCCGGAGAATGCAGACCGGATGATAATGGAAAACGCATCCGGAAGAAAACTGCGATTTGCATACAGCAAATAAAAGCAGCCCGCCAGATAAAACAGGCTCATAAAAGGAACTAGAAACGTGCAGATGGAGGAAATTTGCCGAACGCCTCCCAACATGACGAAGCCGGCCAAGAGAGCGGCCGCCATACCTATGATGTGAGGGGAAATGGTTATATGGGACAATATAGCGGAACAGATGGAGTGGGACTGGACGCTGCTGCCCATACCGAATGAGGCCAATATGGCGGCAAGAGAAAAAAGTATGGCCAGCCATTTTTTATGTAGACCGTTTTTCAGCACATACATAGGCCCGCCCATATAATGTCCCTCTTTGTTGCGTATGCGCCAGGAAACGGAAAGAAAGCATTCTCCATAGCAGGTGGCGATTCCTAGCAGCCCCGTAAGCCAGCACCAAAAGACGGCTCCCGGGCCGCCGATGGCAATGGCTGTAGAGATACCAATGATATTTCCGGTGCCGATGGTGGCTGCAAGAGCCGTGGAAAGGGCGCCATAGGGGGAGACGCCTTCCCCATTAGGTTCGGATTTGGAGAAACTTAAGCGGATACCTCGAGGCAGATATTTTTGGATAACCCCCAATCGTAGGGTAAAATATAAATGAGTTCCGGCCAGGAGGAAAAGCATAGGACAGGCCCACAAAAAATTAGTAAAGGAATCAATCCAGGAAAAAATAACTTGCATATGAAATCCCCACATCTGTATTGGTAGAAGATATGCAGGTTTATAAAAGTTAGAACCTTTACTTTTTGGCGGATTCCGGTAATGTGATGCGCAGAAATCTTCGCAGCAGCTCTTTTCCCCGGAAAGGAATCAGGGGATAGAGGTAGCTTTTGCCGGAAAGCGTACGGTTGGTCAAAAGCGCAATGACTGTGACGGCAACGCCGGTGAGAAGTCCCCATGTGCCAAATACGCCGGTGAGGATCAGCATAAGAAGACGGAGGAATTTTAATGCGTAGCTTAATTCAAAGCTGGCCTGAGAATAGTTGGCAATAGCCACAAAAGCCATATACAGCATGGTTTGGGAGTTAAACCATCCGGAACTTACAGTGTAATCTCCAAGAACGATTCCGGCTACTACGCTTAAGGGAGTGCTTAACATGCTGGGAGTATTCAGAGAGGCCAGCCGAAGTCCGTCAATGGCAAATTCCAGAATTAGAAGCTGTATCAGCAGGGGAACGTGAATTTCCTCTGTAATCTGAATAAAAGACAGCCCAGAGGGAATCCATTGGGGATGCTGCATGAGGAGGAGCCACAGGGGCGTCAGAAATAAGGCGATTAAGTTGATTATCATTCTGGACAGCCTCAGATACGTTCCGGTGAGAGGAGGAAAGTAATAGTCGTCTGCTTCCTCTGTAATTTCAAATAAGGTGGTAGGAAGTATCATAGCGGAGGGGGAATTGTCAATCAAAATGACAATACTTCCCTCTAAGATGGAAGCGGCCGCAGTGTCCGGTCGCTCTGTATATTTGAATTTGGGAAAAGGATTCAGCCAGTTCTTCCGAAACATGGCTTCGGCAAGGCTTTCCGTATTCATGGTCAGAGAATCAATATGAATGCTTTTCAGTTTATCTTTTACCTTTTCTAAAAATTTTTCATCTACCCGATGCTTCATATAAGATAGTACAATGTCTGTGTGGGAGCTTTCACCCAAGGAGGTGATTTCCATAATAAGATCCGGATGACGGATTCGGCGGCGGATTAATGCGGTGTTAAAGACAATGGTTTCCACAAAACCGTCCTTAGAGCCCCTTAATACTTTGTCCTTGTCAGGTTCTTCCACGCTTCGGGCCGGATAAGTACGGAAATCTATTCCAAGGGCCTGGTGGAAGCCATCGATAAACAGTATGGGAACTCCAGACAGCAGCATGGTGGTAATCTGCCCCGGATCCTTTAACAAGTCAACTTCGCCATAAGGAAGCAATAATTTAGAAAAGCCGTGTGCGTCCGTTGGCATTTCGTTCTTGGGAATTTTGTAGAAAAATTCCATTAGTTTTTCCAAAATATCGTCTTTGTTTAAGCCGTCGATAAAATACAGGCAGGAGGTTTTTCCTGCAATCTCAATGACACGATAGAGAATGTCAAAGTTCTCTTCAATATTTAAAATTCTGTTAAAATTGCGTATATTTTCCTGAATATTTATACTAAATTTTACATTCATAGAGGACCTCTCAATTTTGAAGTATCAGATAAGTGCCCTTAGTATGTGGGATTATTACAAAAATATTCTGATGATTCCAGAATACGTTGGTCAGGGAACACTAGAGGATAATAGAAAAGGCTAAGAAAAGTTCGGATTGCCTTTTTTCCAAACTTGGATTACAATAGACCATACGTTAGAAACAGGGAGGCGGTTAGTTGGTCGGTTTTTTGGCAAAGCACCTGATTCGGGATTATGAAAATGTAAAAGACCCCAGGGTAAGGCAAGCTTATGGCATATTATGTGGTACGATTGGAATATGTTTAAATATCTTACTGTTTGTAGGAAAGTTTGTGGCAGGGAGCGTGACAAAATCTATTTCCATTACGGCAGACGCCTTTAATAATCTGTCAGATGCAGGCTCATCCTTTGTGACCCTGGCAGGTTTTAAAATGGCAGGTGCAAAGCCGGATATGGGACATCCCTTCGGACACGGGAGAATAGAATATATTGCAGGCCTTGTGGTTTCCGGTGTTATAATTATCATGGCTTTTGAATTGGTAAAAAGTTCCGTGGTAAAAATTATACATCCCCAGTCTGTAGAATACAGCCGTTTTGCAATGGTCATACTACTGGTGTCCATTGGGGTAAAGCTGTATATGTACGCCTATAATCGTGCAGTAGCAAAAAAACTGGATTCTGCGGCTGTATGGGCAGTGGCAATGGATAGTTTTAGCGATTCCTGTGCAACCGGGGTGGTATTTTTGGCTGCCATGGCAGGGAAGCTTGCGGACCTTCCTCTGGACGGCTATTGCGGCGTACTGGTAGGCCTCTTTATTTTTTATGCCGGCGTCAAGGCGGCGAAAGAGACGCTGGATCCCCTGCTGGGGCAGGCGCCGGAACCTGAATTTGTAGAGCAGGTTGAAAAACTGGTGTTATCTCATGAAGAAGTATGCGGTATCCATGATCTGATTGTACATGATTATGGACCTGGCAGGAGGTTTCTTTCCGTTCATGCAGAAGTTCCCGCAGATGGAGATATTTTAAAGCTTCATGAAGTGATTGACCATATTGAAGTTTCACTGCAAAAAGAACTGAAATGTGCTGCGGTGATACATATGGACCCAGTTGTGACGTCGGATGAAGGGATTTTAGCTTTAAAAGATCAAATTATCAGAATCCTTCGGCGTGTAGATCCTTCTATAACCATGCATGATTTCCGCGTGGTGCCTGGAACGGTCAGGACGAACTTGATGTTTGATGTGGCAGTGCCTTATGATTTTCGGATGGATGATGATGAAACAGCAAAAGCCATTCAAAACCAGGTGAAAGGAGTTCTGGGGGAAGAATATGTTTGCATCATACAGGTGGATAAGACTTATAAAAGAGGGTGAAAGTATCGGAAAAATGGATAGTTTTCTTGTCAGAAACCGTTTTCTTTCGTAGGAAATTAACAGATTTGGGAAAACCATATTGCAAAAGGGCAGGATTTGTTGTATATTTCAAGTATTGTGTGAACGTAAAGGTACATCGTAACGATGAGAAAGTGAGTTAGGAATGAGTGAAAAGAAAGTGATTGTTTCAAATGTTGAGAGAGAGCACAAAAATCCCATTGCTGAGCTGGTACAAGTTGCCTGTCAATTTGACAGTGAGATTACTCTGGAAAGCGAAGAGAAACGTATCAATGCCAAGAGCATTATGGGAATCATGGCTTTTAACCCATCCAAAGGAATGTCTGTCAATATCGTAGCGGATGGCCAGGATGAACAGGAAGCGCTGATAGCCATGGAACGATTCCTGGTCTGTCAGGCATAAGAGAATAGATAGAGCGGTTGCAGAAGCACACAATAGAAGGGGCAGGTTTCTAATATGTAAGAAACCTGCCCCTTTTGTGATTGTATGGAAATATGATTGCCTTAGGAATGGCTTTCTTTATATTTTTTTACCAGAGATTCGATTCTTTCATACGGATTCAACAAGTCACTGATGGAAGTATCATGGTTTAGCGTATCAATGATATATGCAATATATTTGCTCATATCGCAATTAAGATAGTAATCTTTGCTTAACAGTTCTGGTGATTGGTAGGTAAGATTGGTGGTTACTACCCGGTAGATCAGGCCGTCTTCCACGGCTTTATCAAATTTTTCCAGGCCGTTGGTAAACAGGCCAAAGGTAGCAACCACAAAAATGCGTCCTGCCTTGCGTTTTTTCAGCTCTGTGGCTACGTCTATCATGCTGTCGCCGGAAGAAATCATATCGTCAATAATAATCACATCTTTATTTTCTACAGAGGAACCCAGGAATTCATGGGCTACAATGGGGTTGCGGCCGTCTATAATTTTGCTGTAATCCCGTCTCTTATAGAACATACCCATATCCAGGCCCAGTACATTTGCAAGATACACGGCCCGGTTGGTTCCGCCTTCGTCGGGACTGATTACCATCATATGATTGCTGTCTATTTTTAGGTCGTCTACATGGCCTAAGATACTCTTAATAAACTGGTAGGAAGGCTGAACTGTCTCGAAGCCTTTCAGCGGAATGGCATTCTGAACTCTGGGGTCGTGGGCGTCAAATGTAATAATATTATCTACACCCATAGCGGTAAGCTCCTGTAAGGCCATCGCGCAGTCTAAAGAATCTCTTCCGGTCCGTTTGTGCTGGCGGCTCTCATACAGAAATGGCATAATGACAGTGATTCTTCTGGCTTTTCCGCCAACCGCAGAAATGACACGCTTTAGATCCTGGTAATGATCGTCCGGAGACATGTGGTTGGGATAACCGCTGACCGTGTAAGTCAAGCTGTAATTGGTGACATCCACCATAATGAACAAATCATAGCCCCGAACAGATTCTTCAATCGTACCCTTGGCTTCTCCGGTGCCGAAGCGGGGGGTTGTTACGCCGATGGTATAAGTATCTCTTTGATAGCCCTTGAAAACAATATTGTCTTCGTGCTCATGCTCTCTGGTGTATCTCCATTTTACCAGATACTTGTCCACCTTTTCGCCGATTTCCCGGCAGCTTTCCAGGGCAATCAGGCCAAGAGCCCCGGCAGGAATTGTTTCTAGGTTTCTCTCATCGTGTTGCATCAGGTTTCCTCCATAGATTCGTTTGTATATGTTAAATAGTTGCTTTTAACTTTTTTAAAATACGGATGTCCTGCCCAAACATCTTAATCATGGTGTAATAGCTGGTGATTCGGGAAAAGGTCCGTTCAGAATAATGCTCCACAAGCTGGGAAATATTCAAGTTGGTGGATATAATTGTGGATTTCTCCCGCAATATCCGCTCATTAATACATAAAAATAATTGAGAACTGGTAAAGGAGTTGGAAAATTCCGTTCCAAGATCGTCAATGATCAATAAATCACAATCAAACAGATTCTGATAGTCGGAGCTCACAGCCTCATCCTTGTAAAACGTGGTGCGTTCAAAAATTCGGAATAGTTCAAATGCGGTAAAGTAGATAACAGAATGTCCGGTATCCAGAAGCTCTTTTGCCGTACAGTTGGATAAGAATGTTTTCCCGATTCCTGTGTCCCCATAAATAAACAGGTTTTCAAAAGCAGAATCAAACCGGGAAATAAATCCCCGGCATGCCGATACGGCTTGTCTTGCGCAGTCATAGCTGGAAATACCGGCTGCTTTATTTATATCCTCCCGGGAATAATATTCCATAGAAAAGGTATCGAAATTTTCATGTTCTAAAATTCTTTTAATATTAGATTGGGTGTATACCAGATCGATAGCTGCCTGCCGGAAGCAATGACATTTTTTACTGCCAATATAACCTGTGTCCCGACAGTCCGGACAGCGGCAAGGCAGGTCGAAATAATTAGAGGGATATCCCATTTCCTGCATTAGCTTTTCTTTCTGGACAAACAGGGAGGAAAGCTCTTCTTTTAGTAAGGACATAGCCTGCTCGTCTCCGTTTAACATCATTTTGGCCCGGGAAACGGAAGTAGAAGAAATAGATTCCTCCAGTGTTTTCAGTCGGGGGCATCGTATATAGGCGTCTTTTTTTCTATACTGTAGAATACGTCCATTCTCAATCTGCTGTGCTTCATACTGTCGCATAATGGTATTGTACTGGGTATTTGTCAGGGACATAAGGCTCTCCTAAGGATTATGGTTGTTCAAAAGCTGCTGCTCTAATTTTTCATAGTCGTAGGTGCGCTGCTGAAAGTTGTGAAAGCGGTTGGCGGAAACCGCCTTGTTGGAAAGGGAGGAAGCCGTTTTGGATTTTTGATATTCCGAATCCAGTTTTACGACATCCTTCAAATGATGTACGCCTTGTTCGTACCATTTTCGCAGGATACCGTCCGCGTATTCAAAGCTTGGCTGATGGGTAGCGGAAATCGTGCGCCGGCAGGCTTCTGTGATGATATCCGGGGTAAAACCATAAGTCTTGTCCCATTTATCGATACATGCGGTTTCGGAGGCCACCAGGTTCCGGCCGCTGATGCCTAAGGCTTTCATAACGGAAAAATGAAGCTTACTGTATGCGCTGGAGGCCCGCTTGGCCTGCTCTATGGTTCGTATGCCGTCTTCCTGCCAGGAAATGGCCACTTTATCCATGTAGCGCATACTGGTATGTCCTTTGCCAACACAATATTCAATCAGATATTCAATGATTTCCACGGTCAGCTTTAACTCGTCATACCAGAAAAAAATAGTTTGAATATCGGTAGAGGTCAGGGGCCGCTTTAAATAATGTTCTGTGACAAAAAGGAGCTCGCTGATGGTATCCTTTTCCCGGAAGGCGGCCAGCTGTGCGGCAGTGTAGGAAGGCCTGGCAGGAGAAGGCTCTATGGGAGGAGCTTTTTGTTCCGTTGTCGCTGTTTGAAGGGAGGCAGGGGCAAAAGAGGAAGCCGGCACTAATGAATGCTCCGGTAAGGATTCTTTCTGATCCAACGTTTTTTGACCGGAATCCAAAAACCGTATTCCAGACAGCTTTTTATCTCCGTCATATTCCAGGCGGAGAAGGTTCATTTTTTCCCAATATTTTAAAGCGCGTTGAATATCCTTTTCTGTGTGCTCAAATTTGTCCGCGGCAGCGGAAAGAGAAAAGCTTGCGTCAGAGGAACCCATGCAGCGCAAAAGATATAAATATATTTTCACGTATTCGCCGTTGGCCGCAGTCATATAATGATCGATGAATTGATTGGATACATAGGTAGCAGAAACATCTTTGTCATTATGCAAGGTTATCCGGGCCATGAAAACACCTCTTTCTAAGTTCGTACAAGCACAGTTTATCACAGAAAAACAAAAAAGAGAAGAGAAAAATTTCAAGGATACGTTGTAGACGGAAGAATGGATAAGGTGAATAAAATTGTGGATAAAGTGGATAACTTGTGGAAAATTATTATGGAAACAAGAAAATTCTCCTATAAATCAAGAAAAAAGCGGGAAAAAATGGAATGTGGAAAAATAACTTTATGTAAACTTAAAATCCACACTTTGGCGAGGAAAGATTTCCAGGCCAAAATGTGGATAATGTGGATAACTATTGTCCAAGCAGGTGCTCTCCTACTTGCAGGATATCTCCGGCCCCCATAGTTATCAACATGTCGCCGTTTATACATTTTTCCAATAAAAAATTCTCGATTTCATCAAATGATGGGAAATAATAGCACTCAGCTCCTAGTTTTTCCAGTTCTTTCAGCAGATCCGCGGAAGAGATACCGATGGTATTCTTTTCGCGGGCAGCATAAATATCTGCTAAAACTACAACGTCTGCCTGAGCTAAAGAGACTGCGAATTCTTTCAAGAATTTTTGCGTACGTGTATAAGTATGGGGCTGGAATACGCAGACAATACGTTGGCAGGGATATTTTTTTGCGGCTTCTAAGGTAACGGTTACTTCCTTGGGATGGTGAGCGTAATCGTCGTAAATGGCAATGCCGTTGAGAGCGCCTTTGTATTCGAAACGACGGCCAGGAGCTTTGAAATCATCAAAAGCTTTGGCAATCACCGGAAAATCTATGCCAAGCTCCAGAGCAAAAGCGGCTGCAGCGACTGCATTTAAGACATTGTGCGTACCAGGAACATGGATCTTCAGCGTTCCCAGAGATTGGTTTTTGTGTATCAAAGAAAAAGTTGTAAATCTTTGTGCATGAAATTGGATGTCATCTGCATAATATTCATTAGAGGGGGCCAAGCCAAAGGTAACGACCTGCCCTTTGGTGCTGCTGGTAATTTCCGGAACATCCGGAATCTCTCCGTTGATAATAACTTTTCCGTCTTCGGGGACTTTTTGAGCAAATTCACGGAAAGAATTTCGGATATCCGCAAGATCTTTGAAGAAGTCCATGTGGTCTTCTTCTATATTCAATATCAGTGCGTATCGGGGGTTTAGTTTTAGAAAACTATTGGTGTATTCACAGGCTTCTGTCAAAAAGACGTCGGATGCGCCTACCCGGATGTTTCCGCCGATGGACTCCAAAATTCCTCCCACAGAGACTGTTGGATCGGCATCTGCGGCAAGAAGGATCTGGGTAATCATGGAAGTGGTTGTAGTTTTGCCATGGGTTGCGGAAACGCCGATGGAAACTTCGTAATTATCCATAATTTGGCCCAGGAGTTCCGCTCTGGTGAGCAGAGGTATATTTCGCCGCAGGACTTCCTTGAACTCCGGATTGTCCGGATGAATGGCGGCAGTGTAGACTACAAGCTGGGTTCCTTCTTTAATATTATCGGCGCGTTGGCCGTAATATATGGAAGCGCCAAGACCTTCTAACTTATGGGTGAGCTCTGATTCCTTGGCGTCAGAGCCGGATATGGGGAAACCCTCCTGCAGCAGTATTTCCGCTAAACCGCTCATGCTGATGCCGCCGATGCCTATGAAATGAATGTGAATGGGGTGATGAAAATTGATTTTATACATAATGATACCGTCCATTTTAAATATTATTATTTTTTCATACATTTTATACCAATCAAAAGAGATAGTCAACAAAAAGGATATATGGCGGCTTTGTCGTCTGCCAACAAGGGGAAAATAATCTAAAGAAGGAAACGAAACCGAATTACACCATTATTTACCAACAAAAAATTGGTTAAAATGACAAAAATGCATGGAATATGAAAAAATATTTGTGAAATATGTGTACTATTTTTTCCTTATATGGTATAATGGAAACACTTAGAATATAAAGTAAGGACGAGAGGTGATAGGCTTGATTCGTAAAGAAATGATTGCCATGCTTTTAGCAGGCGGACAGGGAAGTCGGCTTGGCGTTTTGACTTCCAGCGTAGCAAAACCAGCAGTAGCCTTCGGAGGAAAATATCGGATTATTGATTTCCCCTTAAGTAACTGCATCAATTCTGGGATTGATACAGTAGGCGTATTGACTCAGTATCAGCCCCTTCGGCTGAATACCCATATCGGGATCGGCATCCCGTGGGATCTAGACCGGAACAACGGCGGTGTTACGGTACTTCCTCCCTATGAAAAGAGTGTCAACAGTGAATGGTATACCGGTACAGCCAATGCCATTTATCAGAATTTGAACTACATGGAGAGCTATCATCCGGAGTATGTTCTGATTCTTTCCGGAGATCACATCTATAAAATGGATTATGAGGTCATGCTTGATTTTCATAAGGAGAATAATGCCGATGTCACCATTGCCGCGATGCCGGTTCCATTGGAAGAAGCCAGCAGATTCGGCGTTGTAATTACCGATGAGAATAAGCAGATTACGGAATTTGAAGAGAAGCCGGAGCATCCCCGGAGTAATCTTGCGTCTATGGGTATTTATATTTTTAGCTGGAAAGTGCTCAAAGAAGCGCTCATCGCCATGTCTGAGCAGAGCAACTGTGATTTTGGTAAGCATATTATTCCCTATTGCCATGGGAAAGGGCAGCGAGTATTTGCTTACGAATATAATGGCTATTGGAAAGATGTAGGAACGCTTGGCTCTTATTGGGAAGCGAATATGGAGCTGATCGATTTGATTCCGGAATTTAATCTCTATGAAGAATTCTGGAAGATTTATACCAACAGCGATATTATCAGTCCGCAGTATATTTCAGGAGAATCCGTGATAGACAGAAGTATTATCGGAGAAGGATCTGAGATATATGGAGAAGTACGGGGTTCTGTAATCGGGGCAGGCGTTACCATTGGAAAAGGCTCCGTGGTGCGGGATTCCATTATTATGAAGGACAGCGTGATAGGAGACAATGTAATCATTGATAAGTCCATTGTAGCAGAATGCTGCCGGATTGGGGATAACTGCCAGTTAGGAATAGGGGAAGAAGCTCCTAATAAGCTGAATGCCAGTATTTATTCCTTCGGTCTTGTTACAGTGGGAGAGAATTCTGTCATTCCTGCCGGAGTTAAGGTTGGCAAGAATACGGCTATTTCAGGCGAGACAGAAGAAGGAGATTATCCGGAAGGTGTATTGGCCAGCGGTGAGTATATTATTAAGGCAGGTGACGGAGTATGAAAGCAATAGGCATAATTTTAGCAGGCGGAAATAATAACAGGATGCAGGAACTGTCCAATAAGCGTGCCATCGCGGCGATGCCGGTGGCGGGGAGCTACCGCTGTATTGATTTTGCATTGAGTAATATGAGCAATTCTCATGTTCAGAAAGTGGCCGTGCTGACCCAGTACAATGCCAGAAGCCTGAATGAGCATTTGAGTTCCTCCAAATGGTGGGACTTCGGAAGAAAGCAAGGCGGGTTATATACGTTTACGCCCACAGTAACGGCAAATAACAGTTGGTGGTATCGGGGAACCGCAGACGCCATGTATCAGAATCTTGACTTCCTGCGCAGAAGCCATGAACCATATGTAATCATAGTAGGTGGAGACTGCGTTTACAAGCTGGATTACAATAAAGTACTGGATTATCATATTTCCAAGAAGGCAGATATTACCGTGGTGTGTAAGGACATGCCGGCGGATGTGGATGTCAGCCGCTTTGGTGTAATTAAGATGAATGAGGAATCCAGGATTGTGGAATTTGAAGAGAAGCCTATGGTAGCTCAATCGAATACGATTTCCACAGGAATTTACATTATCCGCAGAAGGCAGTTGATTGAGATGCTGGAGCGGTGCGCAATGGAAGACCGTTATGATTTTGTGACAGATATCCTGATCCGCTACAAGAATATGAAGCGTATTTTTGGATATAAGATTGATGGATATTGGAATAACATTTCCACAGTAGAAGCTTATTACAACACGAATATGGATTTCCTGAAGCCGGAGGTACGCAAGTATTTCAGCAGTGAACCCCATATTTATTCAAAGGTTTCCGATCTTCCGCCTGCGAAATACAATACAGGTTCTGATGTACGCAACAGCTTGATTGCCAGTGGCTGTATTATTAACAGTAAGGTGGAGAACTCCGTATTATTTAAGAAAGTATTTGTAGGAAAGAATTGCGTCATTAAGAACTCCATTATTTTAAATGATGTATATATTGGAGATAACACACATATTGAGAACTGCATTGTAGAAAGCAGGGATACCTTACGTGCTAACACCTATTTCAGCGGCGGGGACGGAATTAAAATTGTTTATGAGCATAACGAAAGATATGTGATGTAACATAAGCGCATAAGAAGGACGCAGAAAGGGGAATATGGAATGCAGATAACGGATGTACGCGTACGAAAAGTAGAGAAGGAAGGTAAGATGAAAGCGGTTGTTTCGATTACCATTGATGAGGAGTTTGTTGTTCATGATATTAAGGTGATCGAAGGGGAAAAGGGCCTGTTTATTGCAATGCCCAGCCGCAAAGCTGCTGACGGCGAATACAGGGATATTGCACACCCCATTAATTCTACGACCAGAGAACGCATTCAGCAGTTGATTTTGGATAAGTATCTGGCAGAAGAAGATGCTGTCGGGTAGAAGTAGCAAACGATAAGGTATTGGGAAGTTGACGTAAAACAGGGTTTTATGGGTCTGGCAGGGAAGAAAGCCTGTCGGACCCTCTTATTATTGCGAAAGAGAAGATGAATTGTGTACGAAATTTTCGAAGTAGCCGCTGGGAGATATCCGGCGGCTTTTTAGGGCTGCAAACAGTAAGCTGCATGTAAATTTTCAGGTGACAAATGCGAGAATTTTTAGTATGATAATGAATGCGAAATATGGTAAGACTATTATTTCAAAATGGAAAGCGGGTGCAGATATGTTTCTGTTCAGAAGAAAGAGAGAGGAAATTATCCCTATGTATATCATTGCAGGCCTTGGAAATCCTACGGCAAGATATGAAAAAACAAGACATAACGCAGGCTTTGACGTCATTGATGTGTTGGCGGAGAAATATCATATTAAAGTAACAGAGCATAAGCACAAAGCGCTTTGCGGAGCAGGAATGATAGAAGGGCAGAAGGTTATGCTGGTTAAGCCCCAGACGTTTATGAACCTCAGTGGGGATAGCATTGCTGCATTTTTAAATTTTTATAAGCTGGATGCAGCGTCACAGCTCATTGTGATTTATGATGATATAACATTAGCGCCAGGAAGGCTGCGCGTTAGAATGAAAGGGAGCGCAGGCGGTCATAATGGTATGAAAAATATTATTGACCGGATAAAAACACAGGAATTTATGCGGATTCGGGTGGGGATTGGAGAAAAGCCCCAGGGATGGGATCTTGCAGATTATGTGACAAGCCGTTTTTCTCAGGCGGAGCGCAAAGAGGTGGAAGCAGCGATGGAATTGGCTGCAGATGCAGCCGTCCTTATGATAAATCACCGGGCCGAGGAGGCCATGAATCGTTTTAATGGAAAATGAGGGAAATCATGAACACATTCATAAAACCTTTTCAGGAGTTAAAAGAATTTGGAGATTTGGAGGAAATCCTGAGGAAAGAGCATGGAATTTTTCAGGTATCCGGATGTATTGATGCTCAGAAGCCCCATTTGATTTATGCATGTCGTAATGGCCAGGGCGGAAAGCTGATTGTTACGTTCAGTGAGCAAAGAGCCAAAGAGTTATACGAAGACTGCCGGTATTTTCAAAAAGATGCAGTATATTATCCTGCTAAGGATATCTTGTTTTATCAGTCTGATATTCGTGGGAATTTGCTGACTGGCCAGCGAATCTCAGCCATTAAGGCGATTTTGGAGCAGGAGCACCCTATGGTTATTACGACTTTTGACGCGTTAATGGACCGCTTGGCGCCCCTTTCTGTAATAAAAGAAAGTATCTGTCATCTTCAGGTGGGGGATAGTCTGAATCTGGAGAAGATGTCCATGGAGCTGGTGCGCATGGGGTATGAAAGGAATTATCAGGTGGAGGCCAGCGGGCAGTTTGCAGTTCGGGGAGGGATTTTAGATATCTTCCCCTTGACGGAAGAGAATCCCTTTCGTGTGGAACTTTGGGGGGATGAAGTGGATTCTCTCCGAAGCTTTGAGGTGGACAGTCAACGTTCCATTGAAAATTTAGAAGAAATTTGTGTGTATCCTGCCAGTGAGACAGTGATAGATGAGGACAGGATGAAAAGAGGCTTGCTGCGGATAGAAGAGGAAAGCAGCAGATTATATGAAACACTTCGGAAAGAAATGAAGACGGAAGAGGCCGGCCGTGTGAAAAATGCTGTGGAGGTTTTGAAGGAAGAAGTGCAGGCTGCTTGGGGAACGGCAAACATAGACAGCTATTTGACGTATTTTTTTGAGCAGACAGTTACCTTGTTGGATTATTTTAATGGAGATGAGACGGTTCTGTTTTTGGACGAACCTATACGATGTCTGGATCGGGGACGTGTAACAAGAGAAGAGTTTTCTGAAAGCATGGAGCACCGGTTAGAGAAGGGGTATATTCTTCCTGGGCAAATGGAGGCAGTTGTCCCGGAAAAACAAATTGCAGCCAGTTTAGAACGGAAACGATGTGTAGCTTTGTCCACTCTTGAAGGAAAAGTGGAAGGAATGGAAATCAAATCCAGATTTTATATTTCTGCAAGAACGGTAAATCCCTATAATAGCAGTTTTGACTTGCTGGTGAAGGATTTAAAACAATATAAGAAGAACGGTTTTCAGACACTTTTACTTTCGGGCTCCAGAACGAGAGCTATGCGCCTGTCCCAGGATTTACAGCAGGAAGGATTAAGCTGTTTTTATACGGAAGATTATGACCATGAGATACAGCCTGGCGAGATCATGGTGATTTATGGAAAGCTGAAGCGGGGATTTGAATATCCGGACTTGAAATTTGTGGTGATTTCCGAGAGTGATATTTTTGGCGCAGAACGGAAGAAAAAAAGGAAACGCCGTGTATATGAGGGGGAGAAAATACAGAGCTTTACCGATTTGAATATTGGGGATTATGTGGTGCATGAGAACCATGGACTTGGCATATATCGAGGCATAGAGAAGGTAGAAATCGACAAAACAGTAAAAGATTATATCAAGATTGAATATGATAAGGGCGGTAATCTATACATTCAGGCGACCCAATTAGAGATGATACAAAAGTATGCGGGAGCAGATGCCAAAAAGCCGAAGCTAAACCGATTGGGAGGCCAGGAATGGAATAAGACTAAGACCAGGGTGCGCGGCGCGGTAAAGGAGATTGCCAGGGAATTGGTGGAGCTGTATGCGGCGCGCCAGAAGAAAGAAGGATTTGTCTATGGCCCGGATACTGTTTGGCAGCGGGAATTTGAAGAACTGTTTCCATTTGAAGAGACTGAGGATCAGGTGTTAGCCATTGAGGCCGCCAAACGGGATATGGAAAGTACCAAAATTATGGATCGCCTAATTTGCGGAGACGTAGGCTATGGAAAGACGGAAATCGCAATTCGTACCGCTTTTAAAGCCGTTCAGGAAGGAAAACAGGTGGTCTATTTGGTGCCCACCACGATTCTTGCCCAGCAGCACTATAATACATTTTCCCAGAGAATGAAGGATTTCCCGGTAAGGGTGGATTTGATGTGCCGCTTCTGTACGCCTACTCAAATGAAGAAAACAGTGGAAGATTTGAAAAAAGGTATTGTAGATATTGTAATTGGAACACACCGGGTACTTTCTAAAGACGTGGCATTTAAGGATTTGGGACTTCTGATTATCGATGAGGAGCAGCGGTTCGGAGTGGCTCATAAAGAAAAAATCAAGCAAATGAAGCAGAATGTGGACGTGCTTACATTGACAGCAACGCCCATTCCCAGAACACTGCATATGAGCCTTATTGGCATTCGTGATATGAGTGTACTGGAGGAACCGCCCATGGATCGAATGCCGATTCAGACATATGTTATGGAATTTAACGATGAGATTGTGCGTGAGGCTATCCACCGGGAATTGGCAAGGGGCGGACAGGTTTACTATGTGTTCAACCGCGTCCATCAGATTGAAGATATTACGAGCAAAATCGCGTCACTGGTGCCGGACGCCGTCGTTTCTTTTGCCCACGGACAGATGCGGGAACGAGAGCTGGAGCGAATCATGTATGACTTTATCAATGGAGAAATTGACGTGTTGGTTTCTACGACGATTATCGAAACCGGGCTGGATATTTCTAATGTCAATACCATGATTATACATGATGCGGACAATCTGGGGCTTTCCCAGCTCTATCAGCTTAGAGGACGGGTGGGGCGTTCAAATCGCACGGCTTATGCCTTTTTAATGTATCGGAGAAATAAGCTATTGAAGGAGATTGCAGAAAAACGTTTGGCGGCGATTAAAGAATTCACCGAATTGGGCAGCGGATTTAAAATTGCTATGCGGGATTTGGAAATCCGGGGGGCCGGGAATCTGCTGGGCGCCCAGCAGCATGGGCATATGGAAGCAGTAGGGTATGATTTGTACTGTAAAATGTTGAATGAGGCTGTGAAATCTTTAAAAGGAGAGGCCCCTGAAGAACGGTTTGAAACGACGCTGGATATTGAATTGGATGCTTTTATTCCCCCAAAATATATCCCTAATGAATATCATAAGCTGGATATTTATAAGCGGATTGCCGGAATTGAGACGGAAGAAGAGAGTGAGGAAATGTTGGAAGAGCTCATTGACCGTTTTGGCGAGCCGCCCAAGTCTGTTCAGAATCTTTTGCTGATTGCCCGGATTAAGGCACAGGCACATGAAGTATATTTTACCGATGTTGTTCAAAAAGGAGATCATATACGGTTCGTACTTTATGAGAAAGCAAGGATTGACGCAGCCGGAATCGCCCGGTTTGTGGAAGAATTTTTTGGCGCATTGGCATTTACAGCCGATGCCCATAAACCATATTTTACCTTTTATATGAATCAGAATTCCAAAACGAAAAAAGGATATGTGACGGATGTTATTCGCACTGTGGTGGAAAAGGCCAGAATGCTTTTGATTCCGCAATGCAATGTGTGAAAAATATGTTAAATTACTTGCGGATATCCAAGAAAAGCACTATAATGGAAAAGCACGGTAAAAGGAATACAGAAGGATATAAGATAACCTAGGAGGATATTATGAAATTAAAAAAGATTGCTGCATGTGTACTGGCAGCAGTATTGGCATGTTTTACCTTGGCAGGGTGCAAAGGTTCTATAGACGCCAATGCTACAGGAGCAACATTAAACGGAGAAGAAATTTCCCTTGGATTTATGAATTTTATGGCCAAATATCAACAGGCTGCTTACGATATGTCTTATGTAATGTTTTTCGGACCGGATTATTGGAGCCAGGAGGTATCCGAAGGAGAGACGATGGAGGAGAGCGCCAAGGCGGGTATCGTAGAAAGCATTGAATTATTATATCTTTTGGAAGATCACATGGCGGATTATGGGATTGAAATTACACAAGAAGAGACCGACGCCATGAAAGAAGCGGCAGAGCAGTTTTTATCCGGGAACTCTAAGAAGGCAATAAAGCAAATGGGGGCTACCCAGGAGTATGTGGAGGAAATGCTTCGTTTGTATACCATTCAGCAGAAAATGCGCACTGCCATTCAGGAAGAGGCGGACGTTGAGGTTACAGAAGAAGAGGCTGCCCAAAGGACCTTTAGTTATTTCCGGGTGTCGGCCGTCGGTACAGAGGATGATGAAGGAAATACCGTAGACTACACGGAGGAAGAAAAGACCGAGCTGGATAAGCAGATGAAGGATCAGGCGGCAGCGGCCAAAAAGGATTTTCAGGGAACAGCAGATGAACATGAATATACAGTTTCCACTTACTCTTATGGTTCGGATGAGACTAGCATGGATGAGAAGGTAATTAAAGCCGCCGACGCTTTGAAGGAAGGCGAGATTTCGGACTTAATTACCACAGATGATTATTACTATGTGATTCGCTTGGACAGTGAGCTTGACGAAGAAAAAACGGCAGAAAAGAAAGAGTCATTGATCAATCAAAAAAAGGATGATTATTATACAGAGGTTTGCGATGGTTACAAGGAAAAAGCGACCTTTGAGGTTCATGAAGGAAACTGGGCAAAGGTGAAATTTGATCGCTTATTTGGAACGCCGGCGCAGGAGGAAACAAAGGAGTAAAGCAAAAAGAATCCGGGGTGAATAAGCCTCTGCTTTTTCCTTTGAGAAAACAGATGAAAGAGAAAGGGCTGGGGCGCTGATTGTGAGAGCTGTCTACAGCCCTTTTCCTGTGTTCCTGTTTGTTAAATTGCGGTTTAAGAAATGGGGATTTGGTAAGGATATTCAGGAGGAAGTTATGAAAAAACTGTTGATTTATCTTAAAAATTATAAAAAGGAATCAGTTCTTGCACCTTTATTTAAGATGCTGGAAGCCTCTTTTGAGCTGTTAGTTCCTTTGGTAGTGGCAGCTATGATTGATGTGGGGATTACAAATCAGGACAAACCGTATATAGTGCGGATGAGCCTGATTATGGTAGCCCTTGGCGTAATTGGACTGGTATGTTCCATAACGGCGCAGTATTTTTCTGCAAAAGCAGCAGTGGGATTTGCCACAAAGCTGCGTCACGGTTTGTTTGCACATGTGCAGACCTTGTCTTTTTCCGAGGTGGACGAGATAGGTACTTCTACTTTGATTACCAGGATGACCAGCGATATTAACCAGGTGCAATCCGGCGTGAATCTGGTGTTGCGCCTGTTTTTACGTTCTCCTTTTATTGTTTTTGGGGCAATGGTGATGGCATTTACGATTGACCTGAAGGCCGCATTGATTTTTGTGGTGACCATTCCCCTACTGTCCATTGTGGTGTTTGGAATCATGCTGGTGAGTATTCCACTGTATAAAAAGGTACAAGAACGGCTGGACAAAGTTTTGGGGATTACCCGTGAGAACCTTACCGGTGTACGTGTAATCCGTGCGTTTCACCGTGAGGAAGAAGAGGAGCTGCGTTTTGGAGAAAGTAACCGAAGCTTGACTGCCATGCAGAATTTTGTGGGGCGAATTACGGCGTTTATGAATCCTGTAACGTATGTGATTATCAACGGTGCTCTAATTGTTCTTTTGTATACTGGCGCCTTGCAGGTAGATGCAGGAATTCTGACTCAGGGAGAAGTGGTGGCCCTGGTGAATTATATGTCTCAGATTCTAGTGGAATTGATTAAGCTTGCCAATTTGATTATAACTGTAACAAAGGCTGTGGCCTGCGGAAACCGGATCCAGAGTGTGTTTGAAGTACAAAATAGTCAACAACTGAGGGAAATTGATCCAGAGAATCGGTACAAGGAACAGGAAAGTAATTTTACCCCTCCCACCCAGGAGCAGGTTCCGGTGATAGAATTCCGTCATGTTTCTCTCACGTATCAGAATGCCGGAGATAAATCCTTACAAGATATTACTTTTCAGGCGCATCGAGGTGAAACGATTGGCATTATAGGAGGTACCGGCTCCGGAAAAACAACGTTGGTAAATTTAATTCCCAGGTTTTATGACGCTACGGAGGGACAGGTCTTAATTCATGGAAAGAATGTCAAAGAGTATTCCATATCGTCACTTCGGAAAAAGATTGGAATTGTGTTACAGAAAGCAGTTTTATTCCGTGGAACCATTCGGGAGAATCTGCTGTGGGGCAAGGAAGACGCTGACGAAGGAGAATTGAAGGAGGCGCTTACTATAGCTCAGGCAATAGAAGTAGTAGAGGGCAAGGAAGACGGATTGGATGCAAACGTATCTCAGGGAGGAAGAAACTTTTCCGGCGGACAGCGGCAGCGGCTGACGATTGCCCGGGCATTGGTACGTAAACCGGAAATTTTGATTCTGGATGACAGCGCATCTGCGCTGGACTATGCTACAGACGCAAGATTACGCAGTGCGATTCGGGAAATGAAAGAACGGCCGGTGGTATTTGTTGTTTCTCAACGAACTTCTTCCATTCGTTATGCAGATAAAATCATCGTGCTGGAGGATGGAGAGGCAGCAGGCATAGGTACACACGATGAGCTTTTAAAGACGTGTCAGGTATACAGGGAAATCTATGAGTCTCAATATCAAAAAGAGCAGCAGGCGGGAGGTGTGTAAATATGTCACAAGTGAAAAAGAGCAGGAGCCAGAAAGAAACGATAAAAAAGGTGCTTCTTTATATGAAAAAGTATCTGGTTTTCCTTGTACTGTCGTTACTGTTCGCCGTGGCGACCGTGTTTGCCACCTTATATGTTCCGGTACTGACAGGGGACGCCATTGACTGGATTCTAGGTCCTGGAAAAGTGGATTTTTCTCATATCTTTTCCATCCTAATTCAGATTGGGGTCGTGATTGGAATTACGGCTCTGGCACAGTGGTTAATGAATGTCTGTAATAATAAGATTACCTATGGCGTAGTACGGGATATTCGTAACGACGCTTTTGCTAAAATTCAGACGTTGCCGTTGAAATACATTGACGGTCACTCTCATGGAGAACTGGTAAGCCGTGTAGTAGCCGATGTAGATCAGTTTGCGGATGGCCTGCTAATGGGATTTACGCAGTTTTTTACTGGAGTCCTGACCATATTGGGAACCTTGGGGTTTATGCTTTCCATTCATCCTGGAATTACATTGGTAGTAGTGCTGATTACGCCGGTATCCTTGTTTGTAGCCAGTTTTATTGCAAAACGTACCTATCAGATGTTTCGCCGGCAGTCGGAAACCCGGGGGGAACAGACGGCGCTGATAGATGAAATGATTGAGCATCAGAAGGTAGTACAGGCCTTTGGACAGGAAGAGAAGGTACAAGAGCGATTTGATGAGATCAACCAGCGCCTATACCGCTTTTCTTTGCAGGCAACTTTTTTCTCATCCATTACAAACCCGTCCACTCGCTTTGTGAACGGACTGGTGTATACCGGAGTGGGGGTAGCCGGAGGACTGGCAGCTATCCGTGGAATGATTAGCGTGGGGCAGTTATCCTGCTTTTTAAGTTACGCGAATCAGTATACAAAACCCTTTAATGAGATTTCAGGCGTGGTAACGGAGTTGCAAAACGCTCTGGCATGTGCCGGACGCGTATTGGAACTAATTGAAGAAGAGCCTCAGATTTCAGATGAGAATGGAGAAGTGCTGTCTCAGGCAAAAGGAAATGTAGCGCTTTCTCATGTAAGCTTTTCTTACGATCCAGAGCAGAAATTAATTGAAGATTTTAATTTACAGGTAGAACCAGGGCAGCGGGTTGCCATAGTAGGCCCAACAGGATGTGGAAAAACTACATTGATTAATTTGCTGATGCGTTTTTATGATATAGACAGTGGGGCTATTTGTGTAGAAGGGAAAGATATACGGCAAATTACGAGACAAAGCCTGCGAGAGAATTATGGTATGGTGCTTCAGGAGACATGGTTAAAAGCCGGAACCATCCGAGAGAATTTGGTAATGGGAAAACCGGATGTTTCTTGGGAAGAGATGATAGAAGCAGCGAAAGCCGCCCATGCCCATAGCTTTATTAAACGTCTTCCCCAAGGATATGATACGGTGATTGGAGAAGATGGAGGGAGCCTTTCCCAGGGCCAGAAGCAGCTTTTATGTATTGCAAGAGTTATGCTGTGTCTGCCGCCTATGTTGATTCTGGATGAAGCTACCTCTTCTATTGATACCCGTACAGAGATGAAGATTCAAAATGCCTTTGCGGCTATGATGAAAGGAAGAACCAGTTTTATTGTTGCTCATCGCCTTTCTACCATTCGTTCTGCCGATGTGATTTTATTTATGAAGGATGGCACTGTTAAGGAACAGGGAAGCCATGACGAGTTGATTGCCAGAAATGGATTGTATGCACAGCTCTACTATTCTCAGTTTTCACAATAATAAGAAAATTCAATACAATAAAGAAGACACCATCAACGAAATTTTTTGTGATGGTGTCTTTTACACTATGCTGTCCATTGGACGATACCTTCCTTTCTGTATTGATTTTGAAGTAGTCTTAGATTGTACCTCCTTTTTATTTTATGAACTAATTATATCAGATAATAGAAGATAAGTCAATATATTATTTGAAAAATATATAAAAAATAATTTATAAACAAAATATTTTAAAAAGGCATCACCAACTCAACTTCTTTGGTGATGCCTTCTAAACTATGCTGTCCATTGGATAATACCTCTTCTTTCTTTTGTCTTTTAAAAGCAGTCATTCTGTTCCGATTCTTGAACTTATTCATGCCGTTGAATTTTTAAAATGTAACCCATATCTGAACGGTACTATCTGGATTATCATTTTATTCTTTTGTTCTCTTTTCAAGGCTTCAATTCCAAAACAGATTGTCGAGAGTGATTTAGCTGGTTTTCTACATTTGCTTTCTCGTCACAATATGTAAAATGATGTGAATATGGTTACCTTAATCTTATGTTACGTTTTCTTTGGACCGTACCTCCTGTTCTTAGATTATAAGGTAATTCATTCGTCTTCCTTTGGACTGTACCTCCTTTCTTGGATTTCACTTGTTTCTCTTTGCTTTTGTTGAATTCATTATATCTGATAAAAATGTAAAAGTCAAGCATTATTTAAAAATAATTGCATTAAACATACTTATAAATGAACAGATAAGTATAAGAAGTAAAATATTCTGAAAATAATAAGAAAAAGTGGATTTATTTGTTATAAAATCCTTGAAGAAAAGGAGTTAGCGTATTATACTATGAATACAAATTGATGATAAGAAGGGGATGGAAGAATGAGTTTCAAAATATTACGAAGAAATATGACATGGTTTTGCAGCAGTATGTTTTTGGTAATGCTATTATGTATATCCGGCTCTCTTCAGGTTCGGGCTGAAGAACATGTAAAGATGGAGGAGAATAGCGGTGGGATACTTCAAAATGGGGGCTTACTGCAAGAGGAAAAAGATACTGTTGTTATGCCCAGAGGGGCGTTCGGGGCAGACCTGGAAAAAATACTTCCTTCATATGGAGCTGATTACGCAGGGGCAGAAAAGGCGTTGATCAACGGGATTAAAAATTTTAATACTCGAATTTCGTTAAGAGCCTATAATATTTCTGTAGATAGTTTTCCTGATTTTTTTGTAAATTTTGTAAATAACCACCCAGAATTTTTTTATCTAGGTGGACAGTATGGATGCAGCTATAGTGGAGGTATGGTTATAGATGCGACGGTGCAGTACATATCCTACGACACCTCATCTATGAAAAAGATGGTTACTACTTACGAAAATAAGGTAAAGAAAATTCTGTCATCTGTGAATTCTTCTTGGTCCAACCTGGAGAAGGCGCTGTATGTGAACGATTATCTTGCTATTAATTGCGAATATGATAATTCTCTTTCAAAATTTTCGTCTTATAATGCTCTGGTAGAAGGAACAGCCGTATGTCAGGGATATGCGTTGGCGTATCTGGATCTGATGAAGCGTATGAATATCCCATGCGAGCTTGTTACCAGTGATAAACTCGACCATGCATGGAATCTGGTCAAGATTGGAAGCTCCTGGTATCATGTGGATGTTACATGGAATGATCCTGTATCAGACAGATATGGAAGGGCTAGGCATTTGTATTTCTTGAAGAGTGCAAATTATTTTCACTCTTTTTCCGGAGGCCATGTTTCCACAGACTATGTTTTTTCCGGTTCAGCCGGGGATGCCCAGGCAAAAAGTACGTCCTTTGACAATGCTTTTTGGAATTCTATCGAGACCTCATTTTTTTATTACAAAGGCTATTGGTACGGGAATGATGGAGGAAATATTACTCGGTATACAGCGAGCAATTCTGGTCTGAAAAAATCCAAGGTGATTAAGAAGGCAGACGACATGTGGCCGGAATGGGGAGGATTTGGGTATTGGGGAAACTTCAGCGGCGCTGCTGTTTATGGAGGCAAATTTTATTATGCTACCCCGGAAAGTATCCTTTCCTTGAATCTTGCGTCGCCGGGAACAAGCCCCAAGACGGTTTATCGGCTTACAACAACAGAAAAGCGGCAGGGGTATATTTATGGTTTCTATATTACAGCAGAAGGCGTGTTGAAATATGAGATCAGCACCAATCCCAATTATGTTGGCATCCGAAAAAAAGTAAATATCCACAGCCATTCCTACGGTTCCTGGAAAACGACAAAGAAGAGCACCTGTACCAAAAAAGGAGTAAAAACCCGCACCTGCTCCTGCGGGGTAAAACAGACAGCCAGTATTCCGGCTGCCGGCCACAAAAATACTAAGGTGGTAACAAAGGCGGCAACATTCCAAAAAGCAGGTTCTCAGAAAACAATCTGCAAAGATTGTAACGCTACAATCAAAACAAAGACATTAAGTAAAAAACAATGCAAAAAAGGCCAGAATTATACGGTAGGAAATTACAAATATAAGATTATTTCGGCCAAAATTAACGGCCAGGGAACAGTTGCTTTTATAGGCTTGGCAAAGAAAACAAAGAATGTAAAAATAGGAGATACGGTAACGATTCTGGGTTCCAAGTTTAAGATTGTTCAGATTGGAGACCGTGCATTGAAGAATCAGTCTGGCGTTGTTTCCGTTACCATTGGAAAAAATGTCCAGAGCATTGGAAAAGAAGCTTTTTACGGAGCGAGGAAATTACAGACTATTACCATTAAATCTCAAAAGCTGACAAAAGTGGGAGCTCAGGCATTAAGAAATATCCATGCAAAGGCGAAAATCAAAGTACCTGCTTCGAAATTAAGCAAATATAAAAAATTATTGAAAAATAAAGGGCAAAAGAATACCGTAAAGATATCGAAGTAAAAAACAAAAAGGAGAATCCTCTTTCTAAGGGTTCTCCTTTTTTACAGCGGTGAAGATTAAATTACTGTTTTGACGCCTCATATGCTGCCCGGCAGGCTTTTGCAAGCTGATCCCCGCAGGAAGTGGGACGTCCGCTGCAGGAAATCCCCCCAATTTTTTGTTCCACCTCTTCAATGGTCATTCCCGATACCAGACGGGGAATTGCCTGGAGATTGCCGTTGCAGCCTCCGGTGAATACAACGTTCTTTACAATATTTCCATCCAGCTCTACCTCGATTAAAGTGGAGCAAGTGCCGTGCGTCTTATATAAATATCCCATAATATAGTCCCCTTTCTCTGTATATTTATCGAAAAATCAATACAATTCTACCATAAATATCTGTCCAGGGAAAGGATTTCATAAAAAATTCATAATTCGTTCACCGGATTCTCTATTGTTTAAATACCTATAAAGTGGTACAATAAACGCTAAAGTGTGTATGAGAATTACGATAGGAGCGAATATATGGGAGTAATTGAAAAAATCTTTGGAACGCATAGTGATCGGGAACTCAAGCTGGTGAATCCAATCGTAGATAAGATCGAAGCTCTGCGGTCGGACATGCAGGGATTGTCCGATGAGCAGTTGCGGGATAAGACGAAAGAGTTTAAAAAGCGTCTGGAGGACGGCGCGACGCTGGAAAGCATTATGCCGGAAGCTTATGCAGTGGTGCGGGAGGCAGCGAAACGTTCCATTGGTCTTGAGCATTACCGGGTACAGTTGATTGGCGGCGTTGTGTTGCACCAGGGACGTATTGCAGAGATGAAGACCGGTGAAGGGAAAACGCTGGTGTCTACCCTGCCGGCATATTTGAACGCTTTGGAAGGAAAAGGCGTTCATATTGTAACGGTCAACGATTATCTGGCAAAACGTGATGCAGAGTGGATGGGAAAGGTTCATGAATTCCTGGGCCTTACCGTAGGCGTTGTTTTAAATTCTATGGACAATGATGAACGGAGGGCTGCATACGCCTGCGATATCACATATGTAACAAACAATGAACTGGGATTTGACTACCTGAGAGATAATATGGTCATCTATAAGGAACAGCTGGTGCAGAGGGATTTGTACTATGCCATTATCGATGAAGTGGACTCTGTTTTGATTGATGAGGCCCGAACGCCTTTGATTATTTCCGGGCAGAGTGGGAAATCCACCAAACTATACGAAGCTTGCGATGTTTTGGCCAGACAGATGACAAAAGGTGAAGCAAGCCAGGAATTCTCCAAGATGGACGCCATTATGGGAGTGGAGATAGAAGAATCCGGAGATTTCATTGTAAACGAAAAAGATAAAGTGGTAAACCTGACGGCTGACGGCGTAAAAAAGGTGGAAAACTTTTTCAAAATAGAGAATTTGGCGGATGCGGAGAATCTGGAGATTCAGCACAACATTATCCTGGCCCTTCGCGCTCATAACCTGATGTTCCGGGATCAGGACTATGTGGTTCAGGACGATAAGGTTTTGATTGTTGACGAGTTTACCGGCCGTATTATGCCAGGCAGACGTTATTCGGACGGACTTCATCAGGCGATCGAGGCAAAAGAGCATGTGAAGGTAAAACGGGAGAGCAAGACATTGGCTACCATTACCTTCCAGAATTTCTTTAATAAATATTCCAAGAAGGCCGGTATGACAGGTACGGCATTGACAGAGGAGAAAGAATTTCGGGATATATATGGGATGGATGTTATTGAGATTCCCACGAATATGCCAGTAATTCGGAAAGACCTCCAGGATGCGGTATATAAGACCAAAAAGGAAAAGCTCTATGCAGTAATTCAGGAGATTATCAAAGCCAACGAAAAAGGCCAGCCTGTTCTGGTGGGTACCATTACCATAGAGGCTTCCGAAGAGATTAGCGGTCTGTTGAAGCGTCAGGGGATTCAGCATAAAGTACTGAATGCGAAGTTCCATGAGCTGGAGGCGGAAATTGTAGCAGAAGCGGGCCTGCATGGCGCCGTTACTATCGCCACCAATATGGCGGGGCGTGGTACGGATATCAAATTGGATGAAGAAGCCAAAGCGGCGGGAGGGCTTAAAATTATCGGTACGGAGCGCCATGAGTCCAGACGTATTGACAATCAGCTGCGAGGCCGTAGCGGACGTCAGGGAGATCCGGGAGAATCCCAGTTTTTTATTTCTCTGGAGGATGATTTGATGCGCCTGTTCGGTTCCGAGCGTTTGATGGGAATGTTCAACGCACTGGGAGTGCCGGAGAATGAGCAGATTCAACATAAAATGCTGACTAACGCCATTGAAAAGGCTCAGATGAAGATTGAAAACAATAACTTTGGCATTCGTAAGAATTTGCTGGAGTATGACCAGGTTATGAATGAGCAAAGAGAGATCATCTACAAAGAGCGGCGCCAGGTACTGGATGGAGAAAGTATGCGGGACGCCATCTATAAGATGATTACGGATCGGGTGGAAAATACGGTGGATACCTGCATTTCAGCGGATCAGTCCAGCGAGGAGTGGGATTTGAATGAGCTGAATCAGCTCCTTCTTCCCGTAATTCCGGTAAAGCCTGTTTTTCCAGATGATATCAAGGATATTAAGGCCAATGAGTTGAAGCATCGCCTGAAAGAGCAGGCCGTGAAATTATACGAGCTGAAAGAAGCGGAATTTCCGGAGCCGGAGGCAGTACGCGAGCTGGAGCGCGTCATTCTTTTGAAGGTTATTGACCGGAAGTGGATGGATCATATCGACGATATGGATCAGCTGCGTCAGGGAATCGGTCTCCAGGCTTATGGACAGAGAGATCCGTTGGTGGAATATAAGATGAGCGGTTACGACATGTTTGACAATATGATTGCCGCGATTCAAGAAGACACCGTCAGGCTGCTGCTTCACGTTAAGATTGAGCAAAAAGTAGAACGGGAGCAGGTAGCAAAAGTAACAGGGACAAATCGGGATGATTCAGCCCAGAAGGGGCCAAAGCGCAGAGAAAGCGCTAAAATATACCCCAACGATCCCTGTCCTTGTGGTAGCGGTAAGAAATATAAACAATGCTGTGGCAGACGGTAGAAAAAACGGACAGCACAAAGAAGAGAGCTTTTGTCTGCGGATAGAATACAATCCGTGGCAAAAGCTTCTTGCGTCAATATGAGCAAATAGACGCTATAAGTTAAAGCAGAGGTGGAAAGTTTGAAAAAGCTTGGGGTCATACAGGAGACGGCTTATCTGACGACAGGAAATACACCGCAGTATCGAAGAATTATGCGGATTTTTTTCCAGGAAAACGAAAAAATGCGGTTTCAGCTGTACAAAGAGGAGATATTAGAGCTGCTGCGGGAATATCCGGGATTTGAAGATTATTCCATGGAGCAGTTGAAAGTTGATTTGGCAATGCTGGTAGAATGGAAAAATCTAACGCCGATTCAGGATCCGAAGCGGGTCTATACCATTGCAGATTATAAAAATAAACAGTTTCGTTATTCCATGTCAGAGTACGCAGTAGAGATTGAGCGTCTTACCGTTAAGCTGGAGAATTTATTTATGGAAGGGGGGAAACCTTCCTCCAGCTATCTTGTGAGGATTGAAGAAGCGTTTTCCCGGTTGAGGCAAGTTCAGAACGCTTCCATGAAGGAAATTAATGAATGGTGGCATAATCTTCAGGAGGATTTTAAGCGCCTGAATCATAATTATCAAGATTATCTGCGGGAATTTTACTCTGGAAGAGGGGAGAAGATTCTAAAATCTGTAGAATTTATCCTGCATAAAGATAAATTCATCACATATCTCAAAGAGTTTATAAAGGAACTCCAGGAAAATGCCATAAAGATTGAAGGGCTTTTGCGGGAGCTAACGGAGGAGGAGCAGCAGGAACTTGTAGAAAAGGTGATTGCAAGCGAGCTGGAGGTGCCCCATTCTCTTACAGAGATTCAGGAACCAATGGATCAGTATGTGCGGGAAAATATAACTGGCAAGTGGGAAGCGCTGCGGCGGTGGTTTCTTCCTAGGGAAAATCGTCCCAGCGAGTGCGCCAGAGTGCTGGATATTACGGATGATATTATCCGCAAGATTATTCGGAATGCGTCTTTGATTGTTCAGCTGCAGAATTGGGGTATCAGCCGTAAAGACGATTACAAGAAGTTTATTTCTATGTTTTTGGATTGTGAAGATATGGATGAGGCTCATAAGCTGGCCGCTCATATTTTTGGAATTCAACATATCCGGCACTTTAAGGTAAACAGTGACCGGTCTACGGACAGCATTGTTAGCAGCGTCTACGATGAGGAAGCGATGGAGTTTTTATTAAAACCCAGAACCAGGACGTATCGCCCCAGAGTGGATCGGTCAGGCTTTGAGACGAAATCCATGGAGAAGCTGATTCAGCGGAATCAATATTTAAAGCAGGCGCAGGAGGAGAAGCGCATGGTAATGCGTTACAAAAAAGGAAGCCGTCTGGCCTTATCGGAGATTCAGGAGGTGGTTCCTCAGGCAGCCCGGGAGACATTGCTTCGCTGGATTGCGGCGGCCAACCTTACCACTACTGGAAAAGGGCGGACGGAGTACGGGCAGGAATACCGTCTGGTTAAAACGGATCAAAACTGTACACTGCATTGTGAGGACGGCGACTTGGTTTTGCCGGCGTATGTATTTGAATTTGCGGAGGAAAAAGATGGAAGCGGTTCGCACCTTGATGGAAAAATACTGGATTAACAAGGGGAAAGAAAAAGAACTGTATCAGAAGACACGGCGGGATCTGAATCAGTACCGCCGTTTTTTTACAGAGCAGCTTGGATGGAATCTGATTAATAATGAACGTGTACTAAAGCTGGAGAAGCTTCCGGCCCATGCGGAGCCATTTATGGGGATCACAGCCTTTACAGAGGTTCGGGACTATTGTATTTTTTGCACTCTTCTTATTTTTCTGGAGGATAAAGAGGATGGGGAGCAATTTCTTTTATCAGAGCTGGTAGCTATGGTAGAGGCGCAGCTGCAGGAATCTTTGGATATTGATTGGACCATGTTCCACCAGAGGAAATCTTTGGTGCGGGCGTTGCGGTTCGCAGAAGAAACCGGGCTTTTGGAAGTATATGACGGTTCCAGCGAGAGTGTGGCAAGCGGCATGGAGCATGAAGTATTGTATGAAAATACAGGCTTGTCCCGTTATTTTGCAGTGAACTTCGGTTACAGCATTTCTGACTTTACGTCCTGGCAGGACTTTGAGAAGGAACAGATTAAGGAATTGGAAACGGATCGGGGACATTTTCGAATAAACAGGGTATACCGCCAGCTGGCGGCGGCCCCGGCTATGTACTGGGAGTCTGGGGAGGATGCAGATTCTTTGTATCTGAAAAATCAAAGGCAGTGGATCGGAAAGCACCTGGACGAATATCTCAGGGGCAGTTTGCACATTCATAAAAATGCGGCATTTTTTGTGCTGGATGAAGAAGACTGCTTTGGGGAAATCCATCCAAGGGAGGCCACAGTCAGTGAAGTATGTCTGAATGTTTGTACCCAACTGCGGGAATATAGTACTTCTCCCGGGGCGAAACGGCAGGCAGACGACTGTGTGAGGATTACAAAAGAGGAATTTAGAGAACTTTTGTCTGTCTGTAAGGAGAAGTATCAAAAGGCATGGAGCAAAGAGTTCAGGGAGATGAAGCTTCCAAAGCTGGAAGAGACGCTTTTGGCTTATATGAAATCCTGGATGTTGGCGAAAGAGACAGAAGAAGGACTTATCTTGTATCCGGCAGTGGGAAAGCTCACCGGCGTCTATCCCCGCGGATTTTTGGAGAGGGAGGAGAAGCATGAGTAATCGTTGGCGCATGAATCGAATGGGATTTGTAAATTTTTGGCTTTATGATGAAGAGACTTTTTTATTTCAAGACGGGAAACTGCTTTTGCGGGGACAGAACGGTTCTGGAAAATCTATTACCACCCAGAGCTTTATTCCCTTTATTCTGGATGGGGACCGTAGTCCCAGCCGGCTGGATCCCTTCGGTTCCAGTGACCGGCGTATGGAGTATTATTTTCTGGGAGACGGAGGACGGGAGGAGGCCACTGGATATTTGTTCCTGGAATTTAAAAGGGAGAATTTGGAGCAGTACCGTACCATTGGGATTGGCCAGCGGGCCCAGAAAGGGAAGCCTATGGCATTCTGGGGGTTTTTAATATTGGACGGAAGACGGATTGGCTACGACTTACAGCTTTATCGGGAAGCCGGGGCTAATAAGATTCCCCATACGAAGCTGGAAATGCGCCAGATATTGGGAGAAGAAAATCCTTTTACCGAAGTGCAACGGGATTACATGGAGTTGGTGAATAAACATATTTTTGGGTTTTCCAGTATGGAGCAGTATGGGCAGTTCATAAAACTTTTGATTAAGGTGCGGGCGCCGAAGCTCTCCAAGGAATTTAAGCCTTCCAAAGTATATGAAATTCTCAATGATTCTTTGCAGACGTTGACGGATGATGATTTGCGGGCCATGGTGGAGACTATGGAAAAGATGGATGATATTCAGGGGAAGCTGGAGCAGCTGAAGGAGGCGTATAAAGACCTTACGGCGATTCGGAATGAATATCATCGGTACAATCTGTATATGCTGGGGAAAAAAGCCCAGGGATATGTGGAGGAAAAAAAGCGGGTTGACGGCATACGGGGGCAGTTGGACGCCAGAGAACAGGAACATGAGGAGAAGAAAGAGGAAATCCACAGAAGAGGTGAGGAAGAAAAACGCCTGCAGGATGAAATTCATGTGCTGGAAGCAGAAAAGGATACGCTGCACATGGAGGATTTGGAAGAATCCATGGACAAATTGGCAAGGGCTCGGAAAGAGCAGGGACAGGCGGAAGCGGAGAAGCTGGTCATTGAAGGGCGCCTGGAACAGTCCAGAGAACAAATTCTCTTAAAAGACGGAGAGCTTCGTGCTTGCCAGGGAAAGATCGACGCATATGAACAAGACTTAAAGAAGGGTTGGAAGGAACTGGAAGAGGAAAATGAGACGGCTCAGTTTTCCCGTCATGGAGAGATACGAGAATGCCTGGATGTAGGAAAACAGGAATCGCTTTTAGTATTTCAGCGTGAAATCAAGCAGTTGGAGCATGAGGTTACGGCAGGATATGAAGCTCAAAGAACGCTGTTTGAACTGCAGAAGGAGTGGGATAAGGAAGAAGAAAAGCTGCAGGCGCTTTTGGCACAAAAGCAGGAGGCGCAGAACAGGCAGGAGGCGGCAGAACAGCTGGAGGATGACTGCCGAGACGAATTGATAGAGGAAATTCACAGGCTATCTGCCGAGAACCAGGAAATGCCTTTGTCAGGAAGCGAACGTGACGCGCTGGTACAGATGGTGCAAAAATACGAAAGCCCCTTTCAATTTGGAGAAGTGTTGGATTATTATTATCGTCTCTGGACGAAAAAGAACCAGATTTTAGAGGGGAGCCGGCTGCAGAAGGAAAATCAGCGTAATCAGAGCCAGGGGGAGAAAAACAGATTAAAACGGGAGCTGGAGGAAATCGAAAAGATGCCTATGCCGATTCCCGTACAAAAGCAACAGACCAAAGCCGCCAGGGCTGTTTTGCAAGTGCGGGGGATTCCCTTTCTGCCTTTTTATGAGGCGGTGGAATTTCAGGAGGGCTTGTCTCAGGAAGCAAAAAACCGGCTGGAGGGTCAGTTGGAGGCAGCAGGCCTTTTGGACGCCTTGGTAGTTCCAAAAGAAGAGTATGAGCGGGCGAAAGAGGAGCTGAAACAATTATCCGACGTGTTGATTTCCTCTGATGGGACAAGGGGGATGGGATTTCCCCATTTAATCGGAGCGGATGTGGAGCCCAGGTTCAAGCAGACGATAGAAGAGATATTATCCCATATTCTGGAAACAGACCAGTCCGGGGGAGAACTGGTATTGTCATTGGATGGATATTTCAAGAACGGGCTTTTGGAAGGCTGGTGCCAGGGGGAGGAAGAAGCTTCCTATATTGGCGCGGCTGCCCGGAAGCGAAAAAAAGAACGGATGCTGCAGGAGAAGCAAGAGGAGCTGGAGCAGGAAGAACAGCACTTAGCTGAGCTAGAGCAAGAACTGTCCAGGCTGCGGGAACGGTTGAAGATTTTGCAGCAGGAACGGGAAAGATTTCCCTCTTTCGGAGACTTGAACCAGGCGATTGATATGAATAAAAGCTGCCAGGAGGAGGTAAACCGCTGCATGAATCAGATGGCGGAACAGGAGGAAACCGTCGCTTCTGCCAAGCATGCAGTGAAGGGGCAGGAGCAGCAGGTATGGAAACTGTGCCGGCCATTGCCGTATTTTCGGACTTTGGAGGCTTATGAGGAAGCCAGGGAGGCCGTTCAAAGCTATCAGGATATTTTGGAGGGACTGGGTCATGTCCTTAACGCCCGGGAAGCCCAGCAGCATCAAGCCGATCATATCCGAGAGATGACAGAACGGGAAAAGGAGAGACAGGAGACAGATTATGAATATCTTCGCCGGGCCCAGCGCAGGATTAAGGAGTTAGGCGTTCAAATACAGAATCTTGCAGCGTATTTGGAGGACCCGGAAGTAAAACGGATGGCGGAGCGGCTAGCCGGTATCAAAAAAGAATTGGCGGAGAAAACATCCCGGTTTCAAGATAATAAAACAGAGCTTGCGGTATTGAAAAGTCAAATGGAAAAATTGAGGTCGGAGATACAGTCCTTAAAGGAGCGGGCAGTGACGCAGATTGCCAGGGAGACCAAGCTGCGGGAATATTTTGCCCAGGAACTGGCTTTGGGACTGGTTATGAAGCAGGAAGGGGAGAATCTCTATGAAGCGGCGGTCGCCGCCCAGGGACAGATGCGGGAGGCGGATAAAAACCGTTCCGGGGCGGAGATGACCACATTCCTAATGAAAACGTTCCATGCTCATATGGGAACCATAAGCAGCTATGGCGCTGCAATGGAAGAATGTTTTTCCGGGGGAGACGACAGTACCATGCTTCATACCAGGCAGAGGATTTCGGCAGCCTGGAACGGGAAAAAGCTGTATCTGGAAGAGTTCTATGGTGTGATCCGGGATGCCATCGACAGTACGGAGCTTTTGATTCGGCAAAAAGACCGGGAGATGTTTGAGGGTATTTTGTCCGGGACTTTAAGCCGGAAGCTCAGCAGTCGTATCCGGGAGAGCCGAGGCTGGATTCGGGATATGTCTGCTTTGATGAAAGGGATGGATACCTCCATGGCGCTGACCTTTTCCTTGGAGTGGAAACCGAAAGCCGCAGAAGGAGAGCAGGAGCTGGATACCCAGGAATTGGAAAAAATTCTGGCCAGGGAGCAGGAATTACTGACAGAAGAAGATATTGAGAAGGTCTCAGCTCATTTCAGGACAAAAATTTACAATACCAAACGCAGCGCCCAGGAAAATGGAGATACGGTAAATTACATGGAACTGGTAAGGGATGCTCTGGACTATCGGAAGTGGTTTGAGTTTTGCATGTATTATTACCGGAATGAGGAAAATAAGAAGGAGCTGACCAACGGAGCGTTTAACCGCTTCAGCGGCGGAGAAAAGGCGATGGCTATGTATGTGCCTTTGTTTGCGGCAGTGAACGCCCAGTACAAGAAGGCAGAATATGTGGATCATCCCAGAATCGTTGCCCTGGACGAGGCGTTTGCCGGAGTGGATGATAAAAATATCAGCAGTATGTTTGAATTGGTGGAAAAGTTGGATTTTGACTATATCATGAATTCCCAGGTGCTTTGGGGCTGCTATGAAACGGTAAAAAAACTTCGGATAGCAGAACTTTTACGTCCTGGAAATTCCAATGTAGTAACGGTGATTTATTATAGCTGGAACGGCCATGAAAGGATGTTGGATGAGCAGTAAAGAATCGGAAAGACACGCAGAGGAGTGCGCCGCTTATTTTGCTGGAAGGATTGGTTATCACAGAGCTCTTTTGGCTATGCGGAAAAAATGGAAGCAGTATGGAAGAGCAACAGGAACGATTGTGATTGACCATCCTACCAGGGAGGAATGGGATGCGCTGGAAGGGTTATTTTCCAAGGAATTTCAGGGTACGGCGATTCGATTTTCCGTCAAGGATTTTCAGAAAGCCTTGGAACAGACCAGATTTGGGCATGTTGATTTGGGGGAACTGTTAAGCGTTTATTTTCAGGAACGCTTAACAACCAATCAGGAAGAAAGGGAGCTGGCAGCTCAGGAGAAAAGGGATTTTTTTCAAAAGCTGTCACACCTTGCATGGGAGTATGGCGGCAGAAACGGCATGGCGGCAAAATGGATGGAGGAGCTGACGGAACAAAAAAAGTATGGTTATCATCTCATCCTCCGTTTCTATGAAAAAGATCCCGGGGAGGCGTTTCGTCAAACGGAGTATGTTTGTAAGGCGCTGCATTTTTTGGAGCGTAAGCCGGGCGTCCGCCTTGCAGTGCTGGCTGCGGAAGTTACGGGTAATCCTCATGAGTTTGACCGGAATACGTTTGCCGGGAAGCTGCTGATTCAGGCTCTCAGCTACTGTCAGGGAGGCATGTCCTGTCAGAACGCAGAAGAAGTCCTGATGCTGTATTATGCTTCCGGAATCAAACCCGATGATATATCCAGTTTTGTTACGGCATATGGAATTCATTGTTATACACAGGAAGGGGAGCACCCGGCTTATTCTAAGTTTATTCAGGCGGGGGAATCTTATGTGATAACCCTTTCGAATTTAGGAAGGGTAGTCCGTGCCGACGCCTGCCAAAAACGTGTCTTTGTCGTGGAAAACCAAATGGTATTTTCTTATTTGTGTGAGGCTTTGGGCGGGCAGGAGGTTGGACTGGTCTGTACCTCCGGACAAATCAAGACGGCTTCCTGGATGCTGCTGGATTTGTTATGTGAAAGCGGCTGTGAGATTTATTATTGCGGAGATCTAGATCCGGAGGGGCTTGGGATTGCTCAGAAGTTAATTACGCGGCACCCGGATCATGCGGTCCTTTGGCATATGACCGAAGAAGATTATAGAACGTCTGTGTCTGATGAGAAAATCAGCCAGGAACGGCTGCACAAGCTGGATAAGATAACATTGCCCTGTCTTAAGAATGTGAGAGCGGCGGTGCTTTCAGAGGGGAAAGCGGGATACCAGGAACAGCTTTTAGAAGAGCTGCTGGCGGATCTGATATCTACCTTCTCCTCATGATATTTCCCGTAAGTTTACGATTATTTTTTTACTACAGGTATCCATACTTCATACTGGGCGTTTTCCGGATCCGGATTTAGGTAGACCTCCACATCCGGGGCATTGCCGTATTCATATCCCGATGTGGGCAGCCATTCTGTTGCAATGCGCCGCTCCAGCTCCTGGATGGATTGATTTGTACCTTCTCCGGAAAAAATTGCCCAGGTAGCGGCCGGCACAACGTATTCTTCCAGGTCGCCTTTTTCTTGGGAAGAAGAAACTGCGATATAATACCGCCAAGGCTCTGTTTCATTGCAGCTGCTGACTCCCAGCACACCCATAGGAGGAGTATCCATCAAGGCCGCCATTCGCTGCAGGGTTCCGTCCCTAGATACCTTTTCCCACATGGGAGGAATGACCGTAAAATTTTTTTCGATATCTTGATGCAGCGGTACAGATACGCCTACAATGCGGAATGCTTCTTTGGTTTCAATTCGATAATTCATTTCTTCTACTCCCTTCACTGTGATTTTGAATGTAATTGGCGGGAAGGATTTTACAGTTATGCCTTCATTTTTTACGGAGGATGGAGGGGTTCCGTGAACGGACTGGAATGCTCTGTTAAATGCGGTGGGGGATTGATATCCGTATTTTCCTGCCGCATCGATGATTTTCATATCCGTACTCTGTAAATCTACGGCGGCCAGAGACATTTTTCTTCTGCGGATATATTCGGATAAAGGAATCCCTGCCATATAGGTGAACATTCTTTGAAAATGATAAGAGGAACAACAGGCGATCTGTCCAAGCTGTTCATAATCAATTTCATCTGTTAAGTGCTTTTCGATGTAGCTGATGGCATCGTTGAGCCGTTCGATCCATTCCATAGTATAAAATCCTCCTGACATTTTTCAGTATATAATAGTAATTTGATTTTTTCCTCTCAATCTATGCACAAAAAAGAGAGGTTACGCCTTTACGGGTATCTGCAGATATTCTAATAGTGGGATGAGATATTGCTTGTCTGTCCAATCACAGGATTGTAAATTGAATTATATGGAAAACGAGAAAGTTTGTCAATCTTACATAAGGAAACAAGAAATGTTTCAATTTTTTGAAACTTCATGCAGTTTTTGTTATTTTCTTTCCAAAAATGCGGAATTATTTACGCAGTTTCGACGAGAGGTTGCAAAAGGGGATGGCGGAAAAAGAATGCTTCTCTGCTATAATGAGAGCCAAGAAAGAAAAAACGGAGGTGCAAAAAAATGAAGTACTGTGTTTGTACGGATGCGGTTTTTATGGGAAAGTCGGATATGATCTCTGCCATGGAACAGGTAAAAAAATGCGGTTTTGACGCTGTGGAATTTTGGACCTGGTGGGATAAAGATATGGAAGCCGTAATTGCAAAGCAGCAGGAGCTGGGACTGGAGACAGCCGCTTTTTGCGCGGAATTTATTGAGCCGGGGGATGAAAAAAATCACAGCGCCTATGAAGAAAGCCTAAAGAAGGCCATAGGCTACGCCAAACGTATGAATTGCGGCACATTGATCGCCCAGGCGGGATGGGTGATGGATGAGATTCCCTTTGTGAAGCATCGGCAGAATATTATTAAGCTGTTTCGGCGGGTGGCTCCAATGGCGGAGCAGGAAGGGATCACCCTTGTGATTGAGCCTTTGAATAAGCTGGTGGACCATCCCACGTATCATCTGTCTTCTTCTTGGGATGCATTTGGACTGGCAGGGGAGGTTGGAAGCCCTAATGTGAAAATTTTGTTTGATATTTACCATCAACAGATTACAGAAGGAAATTTGATTTCCAACATCACAGAGCATATTGACCGAATCGGCCATTTTCATGCGGCAGGGAACCCTGGAAGAAATGAAATTACCAAAGGGGAGATTTGTTACCGGAATGTATTCACAGCCATAAAAGAGGCCGGATATAAAGGGTATGTCGGTCTGGAGTATATGACCCAGGACGATCCCTGCCCAGGCCTGGTGGAGACAAGAGAACAGATCTTGATATAGAATCATGATAGAAAGCGAGGATAAGGATATGAAAAAAGTAGTTTGCGGCGTAATCGGATGCGGATGGATTGGAAAAATGAAGCATATTGGGTATTTGGCAAAGGCTCGTGATGTGGAGCTGGCCGCTATCTGTGATATGAATGAGGAGGCCATGAAAGAGACCATTGGGGAATTTGGCCTGGAGCATGTGAGAACGTATACGGATTACAGGGAATTGTGCCAGGATCCTGACATACAGGCAGTCCATATATGTACGCCCAACGGCCTGCATCACGATATGACAATGTGTGCCATTGAAAACGGAAAACATGTATTTTGCGAGAAGCCTTTGGCTGTTACCTCAGAGGACGCTTTTGAAATGGTAGAAGCAGCAGAAAAAGCCGGTGTGAAGCTGGCGCTGGGCCATCAGAGACGGTTCTTCTCGTCGGTACAATATATTCGTCAGATGGTAGATAAAGGAGAAATGGGAGAGGTCTATTATGGAAAGGCCTTGGATGCCAGACGCCGTGGGGTTCCCACTTGGGGAGATTATATGAGCAAGGAGAAAAACGGCGGCGGAATTCTTTATGACGGCGCGCCTCATTCCCTGGATCTCACCATGTATATGATGAACAACTTCCGTCCGGCAGCCGTAAAAGGAACCGTATTACATAAAATGCGAAATGAGACGGCCGGCAATCCCTGGGGGCCTTGGGATCCCCAAAAGTGCGACGTGGAGGATACCGGGTTTGCCCTAATCACCATGGAAAATGGAGCCACCATCTATCTGGAGGCGGCATGGCTGATTAATATGCTGGGGATTGCCAATTCTTCCCTGATCTGCGGAACCAAGGCAGGTGCAGATCTTCAGGGAGACAAGGGCGTTGCCCGTATCAATACAGTCATCAATGATAAAATGGTGACTTACTCCCCAGAATATGCAGATATGCCCAATATCGTGGAACCATACATTGGCGAACAGGAAGCCAGCGACGCTCAGATGAAGGATTGGATTGATGCGATTCTGGAAGACAGAGCGCCCTTTGTACAAGGAAAAGATGGAATTCCAGTGGTACAGATTATAGAGGCTGTTTATGAGTCTGCCAGAACCGGAGAGACAGTAAAGATTACAAAGCATTAACGATATTATCTTCAAAAACATGGTTCCTCCTATTTACTTTTAGAAAAATCAGTGCTATATTATGCCATGGATAGTATTCCGAGACGAAACTATACCATGGCATGATTTTTAACAGGCATATCTGCATGAATGTATTCAGGCAGTATGCATAGGTTCCCTTCCGGGAATTTTTAACAGGGCGTTTTATTGTCCTGACACCGGCAGCCCATATCGCAGGAATGGGACTGTCTTTCACCGCCTGTATGCAGGAGGTGATGGAATGGATATTGGATTTATCGGCGCTGGGAAAGTAGGGGTCTCACTGGGAAGATACCTGAAGGAAAACCATGCGCATCTTATCGGCTATTACAGCCCAAATCCCGTATCAGCAAAAGAAGCGGCAGAATATACCAAAACAAAGAGCTTTTTAACAGTAGAAGAAGTGGTGAAAGAGAGTGAACTCTTGTTTTTGACTGTCCCAGACGGGCAGATCAGTAAGGTATGGGAGCAGATAAAAGATCTGCCTGTTGCCGGAAAAATCATATGTCATTGCAGCGGCCTGCTGTCATCGGCCGTCTTTTCGGGAATCGCCTCAAAAGGGGCGTTCGGTTATTCTATCCATCCGCTTTTAGCGGTATCAGACAAATTCCAATCGTATCAAACCATGTATCAAGCAGTATTTACCCTGGAGGGATCAGAAGAAAAACGGGATTCTGTGAAAGAACTGCTGTGTCGGTGCGGCAATCAGGTTGTATATCTGGATGCCTGTAAAAAAGTCAAGTACCACGCGGCGGCGGTTATGGCCAGTAATTTGGTGGCGGCTCTGTATGAGGAAGCCCAAGAGCTTTTGCTGGAATGCGGCTTTTCCAAGGAACTGGCGGCAGAAAGCCTAAAGCCTTTATTTCTGGGCAATGCCCACGCAGTGGCACAAAAAGGAGCTGTGGCTGCATTGACCGGGCCGGTAGAGCGTCTGGATACAGAAACGGTGAAAAAGCACCTGGATGCGTTGGAAGGAATGGAACGGGAGATGTATCGGCTGCTGTCATTGACGGCTGCAAAAATGGCCCGGCAGAAGCACCCTGAGAGGGACTATAAGGAGCTGGAAGGAAGGGTATTGCAATGAAGCATACAGTAACTACATTACAAAAGCAAAAGGAAACAGGAAATAAGATTACAATGCTGACGGCGTATGATTATTCCATGGCGAAGCTGATCAACGACGCGGGAATTGAAATGATTTTGGTGGGGGATTCCCTGGGGATGGTCATGCTGGGCTATGAAGATACGCTGCCGGTGACAATGGAGGATATGCTGCATCATACCAGGGCGGTTGCCAGAGGCGCCCAGGAAACATTTGTAGTGGCGGATATGCCTTTTATGTCTTATCAGGTATCTATAGAGCAGGCGGTGAAAAATGCCGGGCGCCTGGTGCAGGAGGGTCATGCCAAGGCGGTAAAACTGGAAGGAGGAGCCGCAGTATGCGGACAGATTTCCGCAATCGTAAGGGCCTCTATTCCTGTGGTGGCTCACATTGGCCTTACGCCTCAGTCCATTCATGCTCTGGGGGGTTATAAGGTACAGGGCAAAAGTCAGGAGGCGGCCCGACAGCTGCTGGAGGATGCAAAAGCCGTGGAAGCGGCTGGGGCTTTTATGGTTGTGCTGGAATGTGTGCCGGCTAAGCTGGCAAAGCTGATTTCCAAGACGCTCCATATTCCTACCATCGGTATCGGAGCCGGGAACGGATGTGACGGACAGGTATTGGTATATCAGGATATGCTTCATATGTTTTCAGATTTTAAACCAAAATTTGTAAAGCATTTTGCAAATATCGGGGACGCTATGAAGCAGGCGTTTCAGGAATATTCCTGCCAGGTAAAAGACGGCAGTTTTCCGAAAGAGGAGCATACATATCAGATTTCTGATGAAGTAATAGAAAAATTATATTGATCCTTAAGGAGGTTTTTTATGATAACGGCAAATACAGTAGCAGAGGTCCGGGCGCAGGTAAAACAGTGGAAAAAGGAAGGTAAGACCATTGGGTTGGTGCCTACCATGGGCTATCTTCATGAGGGCCATGCAAGCCTTATGAAACGGGCAAGAGAAGAAAATGATATAGTTGTGGTCAGCATTTTTGTGAATCCCATCCAGTTTGGCCCCACAGAGGATTTGGCCTCCTACCCAAGAGATTTTCATAGGGACAGTGAAGTGTGCCAAAGGATGGGCGTGGATTTGATTTTTCACCCTGATCCAGAAGGGATGTATCAGGAGAATTTTTGCACTTATGTGGATATGGACGTGCTGACAGAGCAGCTTTGTGGAAAAAGCCGTCCCACTCATTTCCGAGGAGTACAGACGGTAGTTTCCAAATTGTTTCATATTGCGGCCCCGGACAGGGCATATTTTGGAGAAAAGGATGCCCAGCAGCTGGCGGTGATTCGCCGCATGGCACGAGATTTGAATTTTGATATTGAGATTGTAGGGTGCCCCATTGTCAGAGAGGAAGACGGTTTGGCTAAAAGCTCCAGAAACGCTTATTTGAATCAGGAGGAACGTCAGGCGGCGTTGGTATTAAGCAGAAGTATCAGGGAAGGAAAACGTTTAATAGAAGGGGGAGAGACAGATGCGGCCGCCGTAAAAGCCAGTATGCGCAGCATCATTGCCTCGGAACCGCTGGCGCGGATTGACTATGTGGAAATCGTAGACGGAGACAGCCTGCAGCCCATGGATACCATAAACGGTCTGGTACTGGGAGCCGTGGCAGTGTATATTGGAAAAACCAGGCTTATTGACAATACAGGTTTTATAGAAGGCTGAAGGGATATGGAGCAGCACCCAAAGTGCAATCAGGAATGGAGGAACGTATGACGTTGACAATGTTAAAAGGAAAAATCCATCGGGCCGTAGTGCAGCAGGCCCAGCTGAATTATGTGGGCAGCATTACAGTGGATCCTGTGCTGCTTCGTGCAGCCGATATTCTGGAGTATGAAAAAGTCCAGGTGGTGGATGTGGAAAACGGCAGCCGCTTTGAGACTTATACCATTGCCGGGGAGCCGGGCAGCGGTATGGTCTGTCTGAACGGAGCGGCGGCCAGACAGGTTCAGGTAGGGGATCATGTAATTATTATGTGTTACTGCGAAATGACCCCGGAAGAGGCCCAAGATCATAAGCCCCATGGGGTGTTTGTGGATGAGGAGAATCAGATAGAATCCCATGTCAGATATGAACGCCACGGGGAGATTCGCGGCTGAAAAGGATGAAGGGGTTTTTTGAATAGCGCTGTACAGGGCTGGTTCTATAGAGGGGAGGAGCGTTTTCCAAGCCTCTGGCAGAACCAGCGCCTATTCCGTTACCCGATACGTTCCAAGCAGGTCCGGTTTGTATTTCATACTGTCTTTTTCTGTGATTTCTCTTATCACCTTGCAGGGTACGCCTGCCGCAAAGGTATGATCTGGAATATCTTTTGTAACCACGCTGCCGGCGCCGATAACGCAGCCGTCGCCAATTCTTACTCCCGGGCACACGGTAACATTGGCTCCCAGCCAACAGTCGTTCCCGATGTGGACGGGTTTTGCGTAACATAAAATCTTTTCTTCTCCGTTTTCATTTTGCATCCTGCGCCGTTCTTGGGCTACCATAGGATGAATTGGCGTTACAATGGTTACGTTTGGGCCGAAATTGCAGTAATCGCCGATTGTCACATAAGTATCGTCCTGAATCGTTAAATTGAAGTTGGCAAAGAAATTTTTCCCGATAGTGGTATGTTTTCCATAGTGAAAAAAGATGGGTCCGTGGAAGAAGAAACCCGGTCCTATCTCACCCACGATCTGTTTGATGATTTCATTGCGCTTCTCAATTTCGTCCTCATAGGTTTTGTTGTAGTCTACATTTAGATTGTGGGTTCTTAGCTTGATAGATTTTAATTCCTTGTCCGTAGGGGTAAATAAAAGTCCTGCAAATATTTTTTCTTCTTCTCTCATATGATTTCACTCCGTCATTTAGTATTTCTCGAGAAAGGATACCTCTCGTTTAAAAGCTATTGCATCAAAAGCGTTAGAGGCTGCTTCGGTGACAGTATCTCTGCTCCTGTTGAGCTGTTATGCGTACTATTTTACAGGAACGAGGAGGAATTTTCAAGTATCAGACAATGGGTAAAGAAGCAAGAAAATGGTAGAGAATTTTACTAGTGAATGATATAATCTAAACATGGAAGAAACCGATGGATTGTTTTGTAAAAAACAACATGTAAGGAGAAATAGGGGGAAAACAAATGCAGGTGAGTTTCAAGTACTTTGAAGAATTATCGTCAAAAGAATTATACGAAATCTTAAAGGCAAGGGCGGAAATATTTGTAGTAGAGCAAAATTGTGTTTATCAGGATTTGGATGACATTGATTATCGGAGCCTTCATATTTACTATGGATCCGAAGGAGGCGTTACCGCGTATCTGCGGGCCTTTGTTAAGAATGAGGAGACACGTACGGTGCAGGTGGAACGGGTTCTTACCATGGAGCATGGAAAAGGGCTTGGAGGAAAGCTTATGAAGGAGGGGATAGAACTGATTAAAAAAATGATGAAAGCCCAAAAGATTTTTATAGAAGCCCAATGTTACGCAACGGGGTTTTATGAGCGCTTTGGATTTCGGATATGCTCGGATGAATTTTTAGAGGATGGGATTCCTCATGTGCAGATGGAGTTGGTGTTGTAGTGTCTGGGAAGAAAGGCTTATAGACAGTTCAAAGGATAAAGCAAATGCAAAATGAAAATTTTCAATCAATATTAAAAAAATCCTGCCGGGGGAAAACGGCGTTCTATGTTCTATTTAGTCTGGCTCGCGGTTTAACATTACCGGTCACAATGTTTGTGACACAGAAGATGATTGACAGCATATCCATCAGCAGCAGTTTGGCGTGTAAGTATGCATTATGGCTTGCTGTGATATTTCTGGCTGATTTGCTGTTGTTTTATGGCGGGAAGTATTTAGAACTTATGATTAAAAACCGGTTGTCATATGATGGTGAAGAGTTCCTGCTGATGCGCTGCGGAAAAATAAAGTATCAATATTATGAAAACGGGGAGATTTACCGGAACATACAGGAACTTATGAGTCGGTTTCAGGAAGTGTCCTGGGAACGGATTCGTGCCCGTGGATTTGCCATGCAGCTTGCGGGGAGCCTGCTAGGTATTTTATATTATCTGTATTCGGCAGGAATTTGGATATTCTTTTTGCTGCTTGCGGCGATGCTGCCTCCGCTTTTTTTGTCCATCTACGCAGCTAAGAGAGAATTTGTCAGCTGGGAAACATTTTTTCCATTCTACCTAAAATCCCGGTATCTCACGGAGCTTTTAACAAAACGGAGAAATATTCGGGAGGCTCGTATATTTCAGTATAGCAGTTATGTGGAGCATGCCTGGGAGCAGGCTCTTGCCAAATTTAATCAAGGCCAAATCCGGTCTAATTTAAAGCCCCGGTATTTGGCAGGTTTTTGCGTATTTTTTCAATATTTTGTAACAATTGCCGTGTTATTTTTTCTGTTTCCAAGGATCCGGGAACAGAGTATGACAGTTGGGGTGTTTGCAGCGGTAGCTCAAGCTATGTGGAATTTTACCGGAGAATTTCAGTATGGAGTTATCCAGATGGCAAAGGGGCTGGAAGAAGGAAGGTTATTTGATGACAAAATAGAGTCCTTTCTGAACCTGGAACTGGAGGAAGCATCTTGTCCGGAGGATATGGGACAGAAGAATCCTTTGTGTTTTGGGGGAGAGAAGGAATATCAGCCAATGGTATTCCAGTCGTTGATACTGAAGGATATCTGGTATCGTTATACAACCAAAGACCCATATGTTTTGAAGGGAGTCAATTTAGAGGTCAAAGAAAATCAGAAAATGGCTCTTGTAGGGCAGAACGGCTCAGGAAAAACCACGTTGACCAAAATACTCTTGGGGCTTATTGCACCGGAACGGGGGGAGATTTGGCTGAATGGAGAGCTTATTACGGAGCAAAACCGCAGCCTTTTGCGGAAGGTTACCAGCGCAGTGTTTCAGGATTATATCAAATATAGTCTTTCTCTTCCAGAAAGTCTGGACTTGGGGAAAGAAGGTAAGCCTGTATCAGAAGAGATGATGGATGAGCCAACAACGGCTTTAGATCCCATAGCAGAAGCAGCGGTATATGATCTGATCTATGAAAAAAATAAGCAAAGGACGGTGCTTTTAGTAACTCATAGGTTAGGAGCAGTAGTTCATGCAGACTGCATTTATGTCTTGAAAAATGGTAAAATATCAGAGAGCGGAAATCATAATGAATTGCTGCATTTACAGAAAGACTATGCAGAATTGTTTCAGACACAGAAACGTTGGTATCAGGAAAAACCTGAATCCGGGGAACTTGCAGAAATAGAAACCAGCTTCCAGGAAGAAGGAATTACAAAAGAGGTGTGCAATGAATGAAAAGGGTGTGGGAAATATCCCCAAAATAAAAACAGCAAAAGCTGTGTCAAAACTCTTAGAGATGATCTTTCAGGATGGAGCATGGATTGTGGCAGGGGAGCTTGGAATAATAGCCCTGTGCAGTGTTTTGCCTGTCCTGACGGCTTATTTTTGGCAGCAGATTCTGGGACGCACAAAGGAGGAACCATCCGCGCTTCTTGTGTTTTTTATTTCTATGGCTCTGTCTGGGGGACTTACAATTTCCAATGGCTATTTTCGGGAAGTTTTTGACACAATTTTTCGAAATACAGTGTCTAAAAATATGTAGAAGCGAGTACATAAGAAAGCAGAGCATCTTCCGATTGAGGATTATGAGGATGCGTCCCTGAATGATTTATTGACCTGCGCCGGAGAAAAGTTTTTTTATGGGGATGTGCTTGGATTTTTAATGCAAGGGCTCTATGTGGTGCAGATACTGGTTTCCATTGCAATGACGGGATTTCTTGTGTGGAGCTATGATCCCATTTTGGTTCTGCCTTTTGTGGGAATGATGGGCACTCAGATATTGGGGATATTCAGCAATCGTAAAAAAATAAAGATGGATCTTGCCCTGATCCCGATTCAAAGAAAGCGGCAAGTATATAAAGAATATTTGACAAAGTATGAAAATATGAAAGAGATATGTTCTCTGGGCGTTCACCGTGTTTTTTGCGAGAAGTGGAAAAAAGCGTTGCAGGAAGCCATCAGTTATGAGGAAAGAGTCACCCGGAATGTTTATCTGCTTCGTTTTGCAGAAGACGCCATAAAACGTCTGACTATCGTTGCGGCTTATTTGCTGTGTGTATACCTGGTAGACAGACATATGGTTGGAATCGGTCAATTTGGTGCAATGATTTTGCTGATGCAGCAGTTCCAGAATAGTTCTTCAGAACTTGTGGAACGGATTCAGGAAGTACATGCTTCTGTAATCCATGTGCAGAATGGACTGGCTTACTTTGAGCTTCCGCAAGAGCAGAGAAACAAAAGATTAGAAGATTCCCTTCACAGGATAACGCTTGAACAGGTATCTTACCGCTATCCGGCGGCAAACCGTTTTGCTGTTGCAGATATTCAATTGGAATTAAAGAAAAATGAAATTTATGCGGTAGTAGGAAAGAACGGATCTGGAAAAACCACACTTTCCCGGTTGATTTGCGGTTTATTTACGCCAACGGAAGGCACGGTACGTTTTGACGGAGTTTTGGCAGAAGAAATAGAGAATGCTTCTCTATTTGGAAGAACCACCGTTGCTTTGCAGGATTTTTCCAGATATGCTATGACAGTGCGGGAAAATATCCTGTTAGGAGATGTTAAAAGGAGAGCGTCTGATAAGGAATTTATGGAACTTGCAAAAAGCATGAAAGTAACTTTTCTTTCGAAAGAAGGCGTTGTAAATCTGGATACGGAATTAGGCGTGGAATATGGCGGGATGGAGTTATCTGGCGGGCAGTGGCAGCAGTTAGCCGTTTTGCGGGCAAAGTATAAAGACGCTGACCTTGTAATTTTAGACGAGCCCACGGCGGCTCTGGATCCACTGAAAGAGGCGGAGCTGTTTGAGGTTTTTCAGGAGATGTGCCAAGGAAAAATCGGTGTGATAATTACGCATCGTCTGGGAATGTGCGCATTGGCGGATAAAATTATTCACATGGAACAGGGATATATTACAGAGGTGGGCTCCCATAGGGAATTGATGGAGCGAAATGAAGGCTATGCCAGGGCTTTCCGGAAGCAGGCACAGATGTATGGAAGCATGTGAAAATCCGGTAAGTGGTTATGAAATATGGTTTCATTCAGCTCACAGCTCTGACGCTTAAAAAATTTCTCACAAAAAAACCTCCCATTTTATGGGAA
>CAMNQH010000025.1 GCA_946549035.1 uncultured Lachnospiraceae bacterium
TAAACATGGGCCATGTATGCTCCTCTTTATGGGCCAGACGTTCCAAAAACTCGCTTCCCTCTTCCATAATCGTAAGATCTGCGGAGAAATTCGTATCAAAAACATAGTCGATTCCGCTTCTGCGCAAAGCCGCTACCAGACGTTTTACGGTGGCCTGCTCCCTGGTCATCTGAAAGCTTTCGCCCCAGGCAGCCCGCACGGCAGGAGCGATCTGAACCACCACAATCTTATCCTCGTCTGCAATGGCGTCCACCAGTTTCTCCACATCGTCCCGTTCCCGCAAAGCTCCCACCGGGCAATGGGTAATGCACTGGCCGCAAAGGGAACAATCCGCCTCCTCTATCGTCCTGCTTTTAGATACATGAATGCCGGTGCGCTTTCCGGTATTTGCAATATCCCAGACATTTAATCCCTGAATTTTTTCACATACCTGAACGCAGCGCATACATTTGATACATTTGGAAGCATCCCGAATCAGGGGAAATTCCTGATTCCAGTTATTTTCTTCATAGTTTTGGGGAAACCGAATCTCAAAAATATCCAAATCATTTGCTACAGTCTGAAGCTGGCAGTTCCCGCTTCTGGAACAGGTGGCGCAACGGAAATCGTGTTGTGATAAAATCAGTTCCACATTGGTCCTTCTGGCGCTCATAGCCTTTTTACTATGGGTGTATACCACCATACCCTCTTCTACAGCGGTATTACAGGAAGCTACTAACGTATCCTTCCCCTCAATTTCCACCACGCAGACACGGCATGCGCCGATTTCATTGATTTCTTTCAAAAAGCAGAGCTTAGGAATCAAAATCCCGACAGTAGCAGCCGCGTCGCAAATGGTAGTGCCCCTTGGCACCGAAACCTTCTGATTATCTATTGTCAAATTTACCATTTTTCTTCTCTGCCTCCTCTCAGTATTCCGCATCCGAAGTGGTCGCAGCGCAGACACCTTGCAGATTCCTGCATGGCCTCTTCCAAGCTCATATTGTTCTCCACTCCTTCAAAGTCATACTTTCTCTCGCATGCCTCCCGTTCCGTCAGATGAATTCTTCCGCTGGGCAGCTTATTGTTCAGCCTGGGCTGGGGAATTTCCACATCACAGGAAATCTCATGATGGAAGCCCAGATAATTATCAATGTTGGCCGCCGCCGCTTTTCCGGCTGCAATGGCCTTGATTACCGTCGCCGGGCCTGATACGCAGTCTCCTCCGGCAAACACACCTTTTACGCCTGGAATCGAGCAGTCTTCCTCCGCCGTCAGGCAGTTCCATTTGGTGGGAATTCCAAATTCCTCAAAATGCTGGCATATAATGTCCTGACCGATTGCCACTAAAATAATATCGCATGCAATCCGCTCTTCTGTTTTATCTGCCTTTACCGGTCTTGGACGTCCTGCTTTGTCATATGTACCGCTGATCTGGGGCTGTGTCCACAGCGCTGTTACATTCCCTTGCTGGTCTGCTTCCACTCGCATGGGCGCCTGCAGGGTTAAAAGCTCTACTCCTTCTGCAACGGCTCCTTCGATCTCCGCCGGAAGAGCCGTCATATCCTTTTGACGTCTCCGGTAGACGATACTCACCTTATCCGCCTTGGCGCGAATCGCCGTCCTGGCGCAGTCCATAGCCACATTTCCTCCGCCGATTACCACTACTTTCTTCCCGGAGTAATCGGGGTAACGCTCGTAGCCTACCTCCCGCAGCATCTCCACAGCAGAATAAACGCCCTTGCTTTCCGCTCCTTCAATGCCGAAATGCTTTTCTGCATGTGCTCCGATAGCTACATAAACCGCATCATATTCTTTATTCAGCTGCTCCATGGTCACGTCTTTTCCAATATTGACATTGTACTTCACTTCCACGCCGGTAGAAAGAATCGCATCAATATCCTGCTGCAAACGCTCCCTGGGGAAACGGTAGTTGGGAATTCCATACCGAAGCATCCCTCCCAGCTTCGGCTTCTCTTCATATACCACGGTCTGATGTCCCATTAACTGCAGGAAATAGGCTGCGGTCAATCCGCTGGGGCCTCCCCCTACAATAGCCACCCGCTTTCCGGTAGACGGAGCCTTTTGGGGAACCTCCACCTTGTCTGGGGCGGCATTGTCTACGGCAAATCGTTTCAGGCCCCTAATATTCACCGAGCTGTCCAGCATATTCCTGCGGCACCGCTCTTCGCAGGGATGCTCGCAAATTAAGGCGCAGGCTGTGGGGAACGGATTGTCCTTGCGAATCAATTTCACGGCGTCTGCATACCTACCTTCTCCCACCAGGGCCACATACCCTGGAATATCAACCTTTGCCGGACAAAGGGTAATACAAGGAATGGGCTGTTCAAAGGAAGCGGTACATTTCTTCTCCTGTACGTGAGAAAGATAATCTTCCTGGAACCCCTCCAGTCCCATTAATACCATACGCGCCGCTTCAAACCCAATGGCACAGTCCGCTGTCAACTGGATATTCCTGGCCGTTTCCTCCAGAAGCTGCAGCGTTTTCATGGTTCCCCGATTGTCCAAAATCTCTTCCATCAGGGTTTCCAGCTGTCCAAGTCCTACTCGGCAGGGTACGCATTTCCCGCAGGTCTGGGCATGGCAAACCTTCAAAAAGGAAAGCTGCATATCCACAGGACAGACACCAGGCGGGCTTGCAATGATCCTCTGCTCAAACTCCCGCATCAAACGTTCTGATGTGGAGTGGGCTTTGTTCGGTTTTGGCACATTCAACCTACTCATTGTGAATCCTCCTTATGCGTTTTGTTAGAATTACACGAACATTTATTTACTAAAATACTATCCCTCGTACTAATTCTATAATATCTCTTATGGAGCCACAATACTAACAATCTGGGCATTGAATACCCTTCCAGTTACCTGGTAACCAAAAAGTCCCTGCTGCGCTTGTGTATTTTTTCTAATACAATCCGTTCTGATTTGTAGCACTTTCACAAATTACTTTGTTATTTGTTTGTCATACTATGCACTTTTTACAATTCCTTTCAAGCCTGCTCCTTTCTTTTTCTATGACAAGCGTACTTTAATCCGACTGCTTTACAAATTTTGTAAGTTCCTCTGCTGAATGAGAAATATCTTCTAAGGAGGCGTTGATTTTCTTGGTAGTCTCCGCCTGGACGCCGGCAAAATCATATACCTCTGTCACCGCGTCCGCTACCTTGCGAAACACCTCTGTAATCTCCTGAAGAGACTGGCTGATCTCTTTGGCGGAGCTTCCGCTTACCTGCGCCAGTTTACCCATTTCTCCCGCTACTACCGAAAAACCTCTTCCGGCTTCTCCGGCCCTGGCGGCTTCAATGGAAGCGTTTAAGGCCAAAATATTGGAGCGGGAGGCGTTCCCCTGAATGGCTTTTACCATCTCCGCCGCTTTTTCCACTTCTTTCTGCACCTGGCCAAAAACACTTCGAATTTGACTTAGCTTCTCTAAAAGGCTCACTGCCTCCTGGGCAATCTCCCCCACGCTGCCTTTGGAATGCTGCAGATTGTCGTCTAATACATGAATCGCCTCCTGCACATGTTCCTGCTGTTCCATGGAGTAAGCGCAGGCGACTACGCCCACCACTTTTCCGCCTTCATGAATAGGCGTCAGAATTCCCTTGATGGGAACGCCAAACATTTCCTTGGGAAGCACACTGATATCCTGCCGGCCTGCTTCCATAGCTTCCAGCAAATTACGATGCGCGGGATTTTCCCAATCCAGATCCCCCGGCAAGGCAGTAGGCATCTTAAAATGCTTTCCCTGCCACACATTTATGACCCGTTCCCTGTCACACAAGGAAATCTGCATATCCCTTCCTGTAATCTCCTGCAGCAAAGGCAATGCCTGCTCCAACGCTTCCAAAATCTTGTATCCCATCCTGCTCCTCCTTTTTCTGACTGTTTCAAGTTACACATCCAGCTTCATCTGCATCTCTTCCTCCGCCTGTTGTTTAAACTCCGCCAGCTGATCCTGATTCAGCACCGGAAGCTCGTCCATGGAGGTAACCCCAAAGCTGCGGAGAAATTCCTCCGTGGTTCCAAACAATAAGGGCCTTCCCGGCGCGTCAAGTCTCCCCAGCTCACAAACCAAGCGGTACTCCACCAGCTTATTCACCGCATGGTCGCAGGACACCCCGCGGATTTTTTCAATCTCCAGCTTTGTAATAGGCTGTTTATATGCAATAATAGACAATGTCTCCAATAATACATCCGTCAGCACCTGACGTTTGGGCTGCTTTGCAATTCGGATCAGATATTCATATAATTCCGTCTTTGTACAAAGCTGCAAAGATTGTTCCAGCTCCATTAACTGGATCCCCCGGTCTTCTTTTTTGTAACGTTCCATCATACCATGAGCCAGCTTGCGCACCTCTTCTTCCGTAATCTCCAGAGCCGCCGCAAGCTTTGAAATCTCCACTGAATCCCCCATGGTAAATAAAATTGCCTCTATGGCCGCCTCGCATTTTTGTTTTTTCAACTAATCAGCCCCCCTGTTTTTCATGCTGCAATCCTGGATGTAATTTGAATATCGTCAAATATGTATTCCTGAGAAATACTGATATTTCCCATCTTCATCAGCTCCAACACCGCCAGAAATGTAACGATAATTTCCATTTTGCTGCTCTGGGCTTCTAATAATCCCCGGAAGCTAAAGGAGGTGTGCTCCTTTGCATATTCCAAAAGATACTCCATTTTATCTTCCAAAGAAACCTCTTCTTTTTCAATTTTGCCAAACTTAGAGCGTACTGGGTCGATGCGGTCTACCTGCTTTTTCATGATAGATTTAAAAATTGCATTGAGCCGGGAGAGGGTCACATCCGAAATCAATTCCTCCAAATTGACGGGCCGCTCATATTCCAGTACTTCTCTGGGAATCGTAGGAACCTTAAACATCACTCTTTGAGCATCCACCTGGCGGTCCCGAAGCTCATAGGAAATGCATTTATACATTTTATACTCCAAAAGCTGCTGTACCAGCTCCGCTCTCGGGTCTTCCTCCTCTTCCTCCTCGTCTATCGTCGGAAGAAGCATCCGGGATTTGATATCGATTAACGTAGCCGCCATTACCAAGAATTCACTCATCACGTTTAGATCCCGGCGTTTTAATTCATTGATATATTCCATATATTGGTTTGTAATCTCTACAATGGGAATATCATAAATATTCACTTTATTTTTTTCCAATAAATGCAGCAGAAGATCCAAGGGGCCTTCAAATACCTGCAGCTTTACCTTCAAGTCCATAACGTTTATCCTTTTTCCTTGTGATCCTATGAGGGTTTGGAGCCATCTGGCAGCAGACGGACCGCCACAAGCTCTGCACGGTTAAAAATACGGATATGAAATGTATGAGTACCAAGCCCCCGGCTGATAATCACCTTATTTCCAAACAGCTCATGGCAGCCGTCGTTATATTTGGGAAACCAGGTGAGTTGGGGAGAGAGCAGGCTTCCGATCCCCGGCAGGCGTATCAGTCCTCCATGGTTATGCCCGCAAAGGGTAAGATCCGCCCCCCAGGCCGCATATTCCTTACTGTAAGCCGGATTATGGGCCAGAAGTATCTGAAAATTGTCAGACGCCTCTCCCAGATTCCGCGTCAGCTCCTCTTCCTTAAGGGGAACAATATAACCTTTTTCGTAATAATCCATATCAAGCTCCAATCCGCTGACACAGATTTCATCTCCCTCCAAAGAAAGGGCTGCGGTTTCATTCTGTAAAAAATGAACCCCCATTCCTTTGGCTCTGGAGTAATAAGCGGAAAAATCACCATAGGCTAACATCTCTACCCGATTGACCCGGCTCTCGTGATTTCCCATCGCATAATAGACCGGAGCAATCTCCAATAAATGCTTTAACGTAACCAGCGCGCTGATATAAGAATCCTTCTGTTTGGAAACAATCATATCCCCGGCAATCAAAATACATTCCGGCTTCCATTCCCGAATGCGTTTCATCAGCCTTTCGTTTTCTTTTCCATAAGAAAATCCGTGCAGATCTGCAAGCACTACAAACCGATGCTCTTTTTTGATTTTTCCGGAACTTATGGGATATTCCGTCACTTCAAACCGCTTTAACTCCAAATACTGCCAGAGGATATAACATAATCCCAAGCATATAAGGACTCCCGCCGCTTTCCATATCATTCTGCTCTACCTCACATCTTTCACTTCTGCCATTTAAAAAAAGCTGAAATAAAGGGAATTTTTACCTTTTTATCATATTTTCCGTCTCTGTAGATTACATTATAGAGAAACCCTCTGGGAGGTCTGCAATGCATCTTCTATCTCTTATACTCTCCATAAGCCTGCTGTTTACCGGCCCTATTTATCGGGAAGAAGCCGTATCTTCTGGGGAGGAGGTCTCCGTCTCGGCCCCAAGCGCCCTGTTGATGGAAGCATCCACCGGAACCGTTGTCTATGAAAAGGACGCCCATACCGAACTTCACCCGGCCAGTATTACAAAAATCATGACGCTGATCCTTATTTTCGACGCCCTGGAAAAAGGTTCCATTCATCTGGAGGATACGGTAACGGTCTCCGAATACGCCGCCAGCATGGGCGGTTCCCAGGTATTCTTAGAGCCTGGGGAAACTCAGACCGTGGACACCATGATCAAATGTATCAGCATTGCTTCCGCTAACGACGCCTGTGTTGCAATGGCAGAATTTATTTGCGGCAGCGAACAGGAATTTGTCCGCCAGATGAACGAACGGGCCAAAGGGCTTGGTATGGAAAATACCAATTTTGTCAACTGCTGCGGCCTGGACGTAGACGGCCATATGACCACGGCCTACGACGTGGCGCTTATGTCCCGGGAGCTGATTACACGCCATCCCCAAATACATAATTATTGTACCATTTGGATGGAAAATATCACCCATGTGACCAAAAAAGGCTCCACTGAATTTGGGCTTACCAATACTAATAAGCTCATCCGCCAATATGAATATGCCACAGGATTGAAAACTGGATCCACGGATTTGGCAAAATATTGTGTTTCCGCCACGGCCGAGCGAGACGGCATGAAGCTCATCGCCGTGATTATGGCGGCTCCTGATTATAAAGTACGGTTTGCCGACGCCACCAATCTGTTGAATTACGGCTTCGGCCGGTGCCAGGTTTATGAGGATCCGAATCAGGACGCTCTGCCTTCTCTTACGCTTACCGGAGGCACAAAGGATCTGGTATCTATCCGCTATGGCTCTCCTTTCCGTTATCTGGATGTAGAAGGCTCAGACCTTTCCGCCGTAACAAAAGAGCTCCAGCTTCCAGAATCCGTATCAGCCCCCATACAAGAGCAAGACCTGGCCGGTAAAGCCGTATACAAACTAAACGGCTCTGAAATCGGAAGCGTAGACATCTTATTTGACGAATCCGTAGAGGAAGCTCATTTTAAAGATTATTTTCTACGGGCCCTAGAGCTTCTGCTGCTCTAATACGCCGCCCTTTGATTCTGAAACCCTGGCGTTTCTGTTTTCATGCAGCTACACCAAAGGCGCCAGCAAACGCAGCACACTTAACACCACTCGCTTGATCCAGGGCTGATTTTTACAAAATTCCAGAGTAATCTCTCTGGATCTGGCGATGGTATCCAGGGAATCCTCCTTGACCTTTAAAACCGCCTTGGTCTGGTACATCCAGACTCCGCATTCAAAATGCAGATACAGGCTTCGATAGTCCATATTAATGCTCCCTACCGTCGCCACTCTGTCATCGCACACAAAAGATTTTGCATGAATAAATCCCGGCTTATATTGATATATCCGGATGCCGCACTCCAAAAGCCTCCGGTAATACGACTGGCTCATCCAAAACACTAATTTCTTATCGGGAATTTCCGGTGTAACAATCCGCACATCCACGCCGCTTTTGGCCGCGTTTCGCAAATACGTCAGCATTTCATTATCCAAAATCAGGTAAGGCGTAAAAATATAGACGTAATCCCTGGCATGGCCGATGATATTCATATAGACATTTTCCCCTACCTTTTCCCCGTCCAGCGGAGAATCCCCATAAGGCTGTACGTATCCGTCCGCCACAAAAGATTTTTTTTGATAATGCTTTGGATGATAGTCCAAATAGTTCTCGGAAGAGTGATTAATATAGTTCCACATCTCCAAAAACATCAATGTAAAGCTCCATACTCCATCCCCCTCCAGGCGGATGCCGGTATCCTTCCAATATCCAAAGCGTTCCAATTCATTGATATATTCATCCGCCAGGTTCAGCCCTCCAGTATATCCAACCGTGCCGTCCACCACAAAAATTTTTCGATGGTCCCGGTTATTCATAATAATGGACATAATGGGACGCAGCTGGTTAAAAGCCATGCATTTGATTCCAAGCTCCTGCATTTGCAAATAATACTTGTGGGGCAGGGTGGTAACACATCCAAAATCATCGTAAATCAAACGCACGTCTACGCCTTGGGCTACTTTTTCTTTCAAAATCTCCAAAATCTGGCCAAACATACTGCCTTCTGCAATGATAAAAAATTCCAGGAAAATAAAGTGCTTTGCCTGCCTTAAGTCTTTTAGCATATTGGGAAACATTTCTTCCCCGCACTTATAATAAGTTACTTCTGTATTGGTATATACAGGAAAATCCGACCAATCGGATATATATTTAGACTGATTGGCAATACTTTTGCTCTCTTGATAAATGTTTCGTTCCAATTCTTTATTTTTGGGAAGGAACTGACGTATTTCGCAATGTACCCGCTCCATATCTTCCCTGGTGGCTTTCGTCAGTACGGAACGGCCAAATACAAAATAAATCAACAGCCCCAAAATCGGAAAAATCAAAATCACAAAGGTCCAGACCAGCTTATATGCCGGGTTGCTCCACTGATTGATAATATACAGTACAACTACGGCTCCTACAATCTGAAACAAAATATTAATAAAAGAAAATTGAATGCTGAATTGGTACACTAAAAAAAACAGCCAGCAAAACTGAAGCAATACCGCCAGCCCTACCACCAGCACCCTTCCCAGCAACACTTTTTTTACTTGTTTTACCGCAACGGTATCCTTGGGATTTTTCATAATCGTATCACACCTGCCTCTTTCGTAACTACTGTATCACAATAACCTTCCCATGTCTACCATTCCCCACCCTTGTTTTTGTCTGGGAAGCCCCAAATCCACGGCCCGTTCATACAGGCGCAGTTTCACGTCTTTCGGGGAAAAACGGGGATATTTACTTAAAAGCAGTGCAATGGCCCCGGTAACAATAGGGGCCGCCATGGATGTTCCGCTTTTTTTGGTATAAGGGATGTTGCCTGGAGCACAGCTGATAATATTCGTGCCGGGCTCCACCAATTCCGGTTTCACAACACAGCAGTCCGTAGGCCCCTGGCCGGAATATTCCGGTTTCAGTCCCTGACCGCTTAATTCTTCCCGGGAATCGTCAAAGCAGCCCACGGTAATCACTTTCCGGCTGATCCCCGGAATCGTAACGCTCCCCCGTTTGGGCCCGTTATTCCCGGCGGCGGCTACCACCACAATTCCATTATCCCAGGCATAATCCACAGCTTTCAAAAGCTGGATCCGTTCTTCACTCCGGGCGCCTAACACCATACCTACGGAAATATTAATGATCCGAATGCGGTATTCTTCCTGGTGCTCTACCAGCCAATGAACCCCGTTTACCACACTTTCCGTATTTCCATTTCCTCTCCGGTCCAATACCTTTACGGCAAACAAGTGGCATGCCGGAGCAATCCCCCCATACTGGCCGTTGGACCGCAGACCGCTCCCTCCGATAATACCCGCCACGTGGGTGCCGTGTCCGTTATCGTCATACTTTCGGTCCCGATATCCAATATAGTCCCGAAAACCTGCGATTCTATGTCTAAAATCTGCATGCTCCCCAATCCCCGTATCCATTACGGCCACCCCAACGCCTTCTCCGAAATATCCTCTCCGGTACGCATAGGAAGCATTTATGATTTTTTTTACTCTATCCATAGTTTCCTTTTTATTTTATCATATGATTTCCACAAAAAAAGGGTGCTACGGATAAAAGACAGAAAAACGGAGCCAACTTCCGGCTTTTGGCGCCGGAAACTGGCTCTGACATCTACTTATCTTTTCTCTTCTGGTACATCCTTCATACTGAAACTAATACGTCCCATCTTATCCTTGCCCAGACAGACAACCGTCACCTTGTCCCCAAGGGTCAGCACATCTTCCACCCGGTTGATCCGCTGTTTGGCAATCTTGGAAATATGCACCATGCCCTCCTTGCTGGGAGCAAACTCAATAAATGCGCCAAATTCCTTAATGCTTACAACTTTACCAGTAAAGATCTGTCCCGCTTCAAAGTCCGTCGTAATAATACGAATCATATCTACGGCCTTGTCCATCATTTCTTTCTCCGTTCCGCAAATGGATACGGCTCCATCGTCGGAAATATCAATCCGAACCCCTGTCTGCTCTATAATCGCATTGATGGTCTTTCCCCTCTGTCCTACTACATCGCCGATCTTTTGGGGATCAATCTGTACCTGTACAATCTTGGGAGCATATGTGCCAATCTCGGTTCTCGGTTCCGCAATGGCTTTGGACATGACTTCATCCATAATATACAGTCTGGCTTCCCGTGTTCTTGCAATGGCTTCTTCTACAATCTGCCTGGTAAGGCCATGGATCTTAATATCCATCTGGATTGCCGTAATCCCTTCCCGGGTGCCTGTTACTTTAAAATCCATATCTCCAAAGAAGTCTTCCAGCCCCTGGATATCCGTCAGAACAACGTAATCATCATCCTGTTCTCCCGTTACCAGTCCGCAAGAAATTCCCGCCACCATCTTTTTAATCGGTACGCCTGCCGCCATCAATGCCAGGCAGGAAGCGCAAGTAGACGCCATGGAAGTGGAACCGTTAGACTCAAAGGTTTCGGATACGGCCCGAATTGCATAGGGGAACTCGTCTTCGCTGGGAAGCACCGGCAGCAACGCCCGCTCTGCTAAGGCTCCATGTCCGATCTCCCGGCGTCCCGGCCCGCGGCTGGGTTTTGTCTCCCCTACGGAATAGCTGGGGAAATTATAATGATGCATATAACGTTTATTGACTTCATTTTCGTCTAATCCGTCAATTCTCTGCACCTCGGATAATGGAGCTAAGGTTACAATATCGCAGATTTGAGTTTGCCCGCGGGTAAACATAGCGGATCCATGAACTCTCGGAATCAAATCCACTTCTGCTGAAAGCTTCCGAATCTGATTCATGGCCCGGCCGTCCGGACGCTTTTGGTCCTTTAAAATCATCTTTCGGACTGTTTTTTTCTGATACTGATAGACTGCTTCTGACAATACTTCCAGCCAGTCTTCTCGCTCCTTAAACGCTTCCTCCAGACGCTGGGTAAGGTTACGGATATTTTCTTCCCGGGTCTGTTTATCATCGGTAAATACTGCTTCTTCCATCTCCTGAGGCGAAACGATCTCTTTGATGGCATGGAACAATTCTTCCGGCACTGCGCAGCTGGTATATTCGTGTTTTTCTTTTCCAACCTCCGCCACAATCTGATTGATAAATGCAATAATCTGCTGATTCACATCGTGGGCCATATAAATGGCCTCAATCATCTTTGCCTCTGGGATCTCATTGGCCCCAGCCTCAATCATAATCACTTTTTCGCTGGTAGATGCAACTGTTAAGTTTAAATCGCCGTTTTTCCACTGCTCCTGATTGGGGTTTACAATGAATTCTCCGTCAATCATCCCCACCTGTGTAGTGGCGCAGGGACCGCTAAAGGGAATATCGGAAATGCTGGCTGCAATCGCAGAACCAAGCATAGCCACCAGCTCCGGACGGCACTGGGGATCTACGCTTAACACTAAGTTATTTAAGGTTACATCGTTTCGATAATCCTTTGGAAACAAAGGACGCATGGGGCGGTCAATTACCCGGGCAGTCAGCACTGCGTTCTCAGAAGCCTTCCCTTCTCTCTTGTTGAACCCGCCGGGAATCTTACCCACTGCGTACATCTTTTCCTCAAACTCCACGCTTAGCGGGAAGAAATCAATCCCGTCCCTGGGTTTGTCCGATGCGGTTGCCGTAGATAATACCACCGTATCGCCGTAGTGCATAAATGCGGCGCCGTTTGCCTGGGCCGCCACTCTTCCTACGTCAATCGTAAGGGTTCGGCCTGCCAGCTCCATGGAATAACTCTTATACATAATCTGTATCTCCTTTTTTATAAATAAGGCAGAAGACACCGAAACTACTGATATATGCAAAAAGTATTTTTACCCATATCAGTGGTCTCGGAGCTTCTTTTCTGCCATGTTACCCGAAAATAGAGCGGAAAACTCCGCTCTATTCTTGTTACTGCTTGTGGTAGGAACCGTATGTCCCTGTACCTGAAAAAATTATTTCCGGATACCAAGACGTTCAATCAGAGAACGGTATCTTTCAATATCAATTTTCTTCAGATAGGTCAGCAGGCCTCTTCTTTGTCCAACCATCTTCAAAAGACCTCTTCTGGAATGATGATCCTTGGGATGCTCTTTCAAGTGCTCTGTCAGCTCCTGAATCCTTGCGGTAAGAATCGCTACCTGAACTTCCGGTGAACCGGTGTCGCCAGGGGTTCTTGCATACTCTGTGATAATCGCCTGCTTCTTTTCTTTTGCTATCATAATGATAACCTCCTGATTATTTGATCATCGCCCTCTTCCGTGAGCTATTAAGTAAAGGTCGGAGTGTCCGTTTACCGAATATGGGCTTTGCTCACACTTTTTTCATTATAGCATATGGCTTACAGCTTGTAAACTGTTTTTTAATCGTTAATCAAACGTACCACACAGGTTGGCGTCCGGTAATAAGCGTTGGAAATCTTGATTCCCGTCTTAGGAGAGCTGGCATGTACTACTTGTCCGCTTCCAATATAGATGGCAACATGATTGATGCCGCTGCCGTTGCTGTAGAAGAACAAGTCTCCCGGCTTAGCTTCCGAGCTGTCCACCCTGGTTCCGCAGCCTGCCTGGGCGCTGGCTTTATGAGGCAGGTAAACGCCGTACTGTTCATAAATCCGCATGGTAAATCCGGAACAATCTGCTCCCCTTGTAAGGCTTGTCCCGCCCCAGACATAAGGATTTCCTATGAACTGACAGGCATAATTCACCAATGCCACCCGCACGTCGGACACACCTTCTCCATAACGCACCTCTGTCATTGTCATTGCTTTGGGAAGCTGTTGGGACAGATCCACGTAATCGGCATAGACATAACATTCATCCCCGTCTAAGTCTACCTTGATCCAGTCTCCCTGATCCTCCAGGACAATAATATCCTCCCCTTCCGGCATGGCGGTCCAAATGGTACAGTCTGTATTAGGCTCTGTACGCAGATACACCGTCTGGGTATTGGTAGTAGCTATAGTCGTCTCCACCTCTGCGGCCCGCTGGGCTGCCGCTTCCCCGGTTAAGAGATATTCTCCTTTTACATATCCGGTGACTTTCCCGGAACGAATCTGATACCATTCTCCCTCTTGTGACAGAATCTCACAGCCGCCGTCTTTCGGAAGCTTGCCTGCCAGCTCCTGATCCTCCCCGGCTCCTTCCCGGATATTCAAATGGTTCTCCACATTGGCAACTCCCAGGTTGGTATAGCCGCAAATCGTTACCGGCTCCTGCGGCTCCTCTGGCGCTTCTTCTAAAATTGATACATCCGCCTGGGGGGACAAATTATTCCCCAAAGCTGCTGTAATTCCGGAATTAATGCCTTCCCTGCTGGCCAGATTGTCCCCAAATGCCGCTGTAACACCGGAATTGATGCCCTGGGCATAAGAAGGAACTGATACGGTTCCTGCCAAAATTGCTGCCAGCATACAAGCAGAAATAAGCTGCGTTCTATTTTTCATCTTTGACCTCCTGATCTAAGTCATTTTACTATAATTCTTACGGGATTATTGCAAAAACGTTTCGACTTGGCACAATTAAAGCCCCAACCCCTTGCAATAATTATCTTTGCCATTATAGCAATAATCAGAATTTCTGTCAATGAATTTGTAACAGTTTTGTAATAGTTTTTTCTGAACGCGCTTTCACTTGTCTAAACCAAGATACCATGCAGTCGTCTTTCTTAGTCCCTCTTCCAGATCTGTTTTTGCAACAAATCCAAATTTTTGCCGTATCTTTTCCACATCCATCACCGCCCGCTCCCTAATCTCAGCAGGAATTACTTTAGCCGGCACCTCTTTCCCAAGAATCTGCATAATTAGTTTCTGGATCTCTTCCACACAATACCCTCTCCCGCTGCCAAGATTAAACGTGATGTCATTTTTGTCATACGTATGTTCCGGCAAATCCAGGTATCGGAAAATCATATAAAATGCGCAGGCCAAATCCTTTACATAGAGCAGATCCAACTTCGCGGACTCTTTACTTTTGGCATCTACATACAACTCCGGCTGCTTTCCTTCCTGCAGATAATGAATCGTTTTGGGAATCAGCCGCTCCTTTAAATGATGCTTGTCATATTCTCCATAAATATTTCCCAGCCTGGTAATCACCACTTTCAATCCCTCCTGGGCATAGCTGCGTCCGATATTTTCTGCAATATATTTGGAATAGGCATAAGTGGTTTTGATTTTAGTATCGTCAATTACAGCGTCCTCCCGGCATTCTCCCGCATCCCCGGTATATACATGTTCTGTGGAAGGAAAGATAATGCCTTTCACCGGAATATTATTCTGGAGAATCGTACTGCACAGCGTATTAAATCCCTGGGCATTTACGTCAAAGGTTTTTCCAGGGTTCTTTTTGGCATTCTTAGGAATTGGAATCGCCGCCAGATGGATAATATAATCCACGTCGTTCTCCAAAAGAATCCGTTCATACAACAGTTGATTATCTAATTTTCCTTTATAATAAATCACATCCGAAGGAATGTCCTCATTGCTGATATTGGATGTGGAGGAAACGCAAATATGGTATTGAAAGGGATCATCTTTGCTTTTTGATTTTTGTTTAAAAAATTCGATGCAGTTCTTTCCGATAAATCCCATTCCCCCAGTGATAAAAATGGTTCTTTGGGTGGGACTTTTGGGCTTTATTTTCCCTGCATCGGATAAAGGCTTCATATCATTCTCCTTCAGAAGATAATTAATAATTTCTACCGATGTTTTTCCACTGTTTTCAGGCATATTCCCCAGTTGAAGCAAATTATTCATATGGGACAAAATCAAATTGTCCCGGTCTGTATCCAAATCCATGGGGATTAAGCCTGCAAATTTTTTAAATTCTCTTTTTGACAAATTCATAGCCAAAGCAATGATATAGTATATATCTTTTGTGCATTTTTTTCTGCCGCTGCGCAGGGCAGAGAGCACCTCATGGCTCAAGCCAGAATTTTTCAACAGGTCATTATGACAGATCCCCTTCTGCTCAATGAGATTATTCAGCAGAATATACGGTTCCTTTCCTTCCTTGAAGGTAAAAGGCTCCGTAGACACCTTTTGCAGTTCTGTCTTGAATTTTGCCACCAGGGTGTCTCCGGTCTCATAAGAAAGAACCTCGCTTTCATCAAAATAATCCAAAAACTGTCCGGCAATAAGATACAGCAAGTATTCATCCAGATTCCCGCCATAGGCAATATGCAGCTTTTTATTCAACCGATCCATGTCCCGGTAAATCCCCGCTCCAGCCTCCACATAGTATTTGATAGTCGAATCATCGGATAAAGACGCAAAATGATGATTATAAATCTCTTCCAGCATTCGGTCATAAGCATTATCTTTGATAAACTGTAATGAATCAATCTCATCACAAGTATATTTTTTCATCTCCTGATAGAAATCTTTATGTACATTGCGTCCTATCACAACTTTCTTTTTCATAGCTGTTCCTCCCCTACAGGCTTTTTCAATTATTCATACAAAATGCAAGACGCCGCTTGTTTCTCCAGCATCTGTTCCACGGTCCCAAAACGTTCCAATAACCGGACATATGGATCAAACAATCCCGTATCCTCCAGCTTTTTTTCAAAAACAGGATCCATTTGCTGAAGTTCCCACAACAGCCTGCAGCAGTAATAGCTACGATATGCAGGCGTTTGGGCAATCGTTTTTTTTGCGATCCAAGTGTGGGTAATCAACTGCTTCGGCTCTGGAATAAAGAAATCCCACCAGCCCAATTTATCATCCTTCTTGACAAACGCCCCTTTGGACGGATCCCACAAGGTATCAATCAAAGGAACCGTTTCCTTCCACGAACCAGACTCCAACAGGCACATAGGAAAAAGCCTTTGCTCCACAAAATATAATTCGGAAGGTATGCTTTTTTTTCTGATGCAATTTTTCCGCATAAACCGCAGCGCTTCGTCACAATAAAGCTCTTTATCCTCCTCTCTCTCAAAATACATAAAAGAGGTATTTGCCGCCTGCATGTTAAAATCCCACTCCTGCTTCCACTCATATCCCTTGGGCAAGGTCAGCTCTTCCTTTTTACAATACCATTCAGAAGCCGGCCGTACTTCCTCCCAATGCGTAAACCCAGCCTTATTCTTTTTCAGCCTCTCCCCTACATCCTCCCATAAAATCAAATCCGTATCCACCAGCATCACCGGAGCCTTTTCCATAAGCAGGGCATAAAATTTTCCGATATTAAAAAAATAAGATACGTCATAGGCCTCTTCGTCGATCTGTTGTTTTAAGCTTACTCCATCCGCCTCGTCCCAGGCTCCCAAAAGTCCCAGCTGTTCAAAAAAACGGTAAGTAAACCTATCGCTGTATAACTTCGTATGATATCCAAATTTTCTCATTTTTAAGGAAGAGGTCAGCATCGTCAGCATATTCACGTCATTAAATTCATGTTCCTTTCCCTTAAAATCTCTACATGGCCTGTAATTCATATAAACAGCGTTCATTCCTGTTCCTCCCCATGTTTTCTGTATTGTTTGATAATTTAGATACTTTTACTTATATATCAGTAATTTTTAAATAATTTAACCACTATGATATCAATTTTTTCAAAAGCGGTACAGGATTTTATCGGAATTTTTCATAAGCAAAAAAAATCGGAATTCTCTTGCATATTTCAGAGAATTCCGATTTTTTCAGAAACCTTTTATATATCAAAGTCTTCCTCTGGATCTTCGTCCAATATGGAAAACGCAATATTTGTGGCATGGTCCGCCACACGCTCTAAGCCTGTTACCATATCGGTATAAATGACCCCTGCCTGAGCTGAACACTTGCCTTTTGCCAAACGGCGCACATGAGATTTCTGCAGGCTGCGCTCTAGCTCGTCAATTTCATTTTCCAGAGCAAGGATTTGCTCCAAATGCTCTTTTTTCCCGGTGCTGAACATTTCCAGGGACATAGCCAGGATCTCTCGCACCTTATCATACATATCCATCAGCTCCCGGGTGCCTTTTTTTGTAAACTCCAGTCCGTCTTCCATAGAAGAAACCGCTGCGTCTGCAAAATTCTCCGCATGGTCGCCGATTCGTTCAATATCGTTTACCACATGGAACAATCCGCCGATACGGATGGTGTCCGCCAAAGGAAGCTGCTCCTTCTGGTTGATTTTTACCAGATAATCCGTAATTTCTTTACACAAAAAATCCAGCTTTTTTTCCACGTCATAGACTTTCGATACCCGTTGGGAATCCTTCTGGAAAAAGGCGTCAATGGAATCCTGCAGGTTTTGAATCGCCAGCTCCCCCATGCCCTCAATCTCCCGAATCGTTTCCACCGCGGCGGTAGTCGGGGAAAATACGGCTGTTTTTCCAATATATTTCAACTGGAAGCCTTCTGCGTCATTATCTTGTCCCGGAACCAATATATGTACTAATTTTACCAGCCACCCGGCAAAGGGAAAGAGAATAATTACCTGGAAAATCTTAAATATGGTATGGGCATTGGCTACGCACCGCCCCGGATTATCTCCGGAAATCGCCCGAATCAAAGCTTCCACCTGATCCATGCCCACCGCTAAGATTATGGCAATCAAAAAGGTTCCGATTACATTAAATGAAAAGTGAATCATAGCGGCGCGTTTGGCGTCTTTCTTCCCGCTGACACTGGCCAAAAGGGCAGAAACGCAGGAGCCGATATTACAGCCTAATATCGTAAAAAAGCAGATTGGCAAGGCCAAAAGCCCCTGGGTCGCCATAACCAAAATAATACTAACCGTAACGGAGGAGCTTTGTACCACCGTCGTTACAAGCATTCCCACTATAACTGCCAAAAGCGGATTCCGAAGGCTGGAAAGCGCTCCCACTACGGCCGGAGAATCCTTCAGGCTTTCCATGGAACCGGACATGAAGGACAATCCCATGAACAAAATACCAAATCCCAGCACCACTTCCCCAATCTTCTGTACCATGGGCTTTTTTAAAAACATGACCATAATTACGCCCACAAATAAACATAGCGGGGCGATTTCAGACAAATCCAAAGACACCAGCTGGGACGTAACCGTAGTACCGATATTTGCCCCCATAATTACCCCCGCCGCTTGAGTCAAGGTCATCAATCCTGCATTTACAAAGCTTACCACCATAACGGTGGCGGCGCTGGAGGACTGAATGATAGCCGTAAATACCGCTCCCACCAGCACTCCCACAAGACGGTTTTTGGTCATAACCTCCAAAATATTCCTAAGCTTGGCTCCGGCTGCTTTTTCCAGGCCCTCGCTCATCATTTTCATTCCAAACAGGAACAGGCCCAGACCGCCTAACAATGATAAAAATATGCTCATAGCTTTCTCCTCTTGTATCTTTTCAGATATGTTTTTCCCTGCTCCATATCATGATTTATCTGTTCCTTCAAGGCTTCCACGGAATGGAATTTCTGTTCTCTCCTAAGGAAACTAAGAAACTGAATTTCCACTTTTTTGTCATACAGATCTTGATTCAGCTCAAAAATATGGGTCTCCACCCCGACGGGATTCTCCCCTTCAATAGTAGGTTTTTTCCCTATATTGGTGATTCCTCCGAAAAAGCAGTTCTTCGGTTCTTCCAAGGAGGGGCATTCTCCTAAAATCCGCACTCTGGACACATACACCCCAAAGGGAGGCAGAAGCTTTTCTGGAGGAGGCAGAAGATTTATCGTAGGGAGCCCTAAGGTCCTGCCCAATGCACGGCCATGTACCACTGTCCCCCTCACAAAATACTCATATCCCAAAAGCAGATTGGCTCTTTCCATATGGCCCTTTAAAATCTCCTCCCGGATAAAGGTACTGCTGATCTCTCTGCGTTCATATTCCTTTTTATCCAAAATGATCGTTTCAAATCCATATACCGGCCCCAGGCGCAGCAGCGTCTCATAATTCCCCTTTCGGTCATGGCCAAAGCAAAAGTCCTTTCCGGCCACAATGCACTTTACATGAAGCTGTTCCACCAGAAACTGCAAAAAATCCTCCGGCTCCATAGCCCTTACTTCGTTTGTAAAGGGGTACTCTATCAGATAGTCAATACCTGATTCTTCAAATATGGACTCTTTTTCCTCATTTGTGGTTAAAACGCAGGAAAGCTCCTGACTCACAAGGGCTTTCGGGGGAATGTCAAAGGTAAACATCACCGGGGTTAATCCCTCCTGCTTCTTTCTTAGCATATGGGCTAACAGAAGCTTATGTCCCATATGGAAGCCGTCAAATTTACCAAGAGACAATACCGTAGGCTCTATTATTGTAATTTCTGTGGTATTTCTTATGTACTCCATGCCGTGTCAGTCCTTTTCCCAAAAAATCTTGATTGGCCGAATCTCACTCTCAGATCCGCAAAGCTGATAAATTCCTGCAAACTTACCGGATGCATCATAGAGACGAAAGGGAGTCTCCTTTAAGCTGCCGTTTAGCTTTTCAAGGGCGGACACAGGCAGGCAATTTCCGTTTTCCAGTAATTTGCCCCATTTTGCCCCTGCCACCGCTTTGGGATATTGGAAAAATACGGTATCCACCGGAAGCAAGGCTTCCTGAACCTTTCCTTCCTTCACCAGCTGTTCCAATTCTCCCAGGGTATGGCTGTCTGCGATTTCAAAGCTCCCGGAGCGGGTGCGAACCAAATGTTCCATACAGGCTCCGCAGCCCAGCGTCTCTCCGATATCATTACACAAGGTACGGATGTAAGTCCCTTTGGAGCAGGATACCTCCATGGTTACCTTTGGCAGGACAATTTCCTGAATCCGGATCCTTAAGATGCGTACCGGCCTGGGTTGGCGGGTTACTTCTTTTCCTGCCCGTGCTAGCTCGTACAGACGTTTTCCATCCACCTTCAGAGCGGAATACATAGGAGGAATCTGCTGATAATCTCCCACAAATTTCATTATGGCCCCCTGAACCTGATCTTCTGTCACCTCAGGAACCGTCTCTGAGAGTATGTTTCCGGACATGTCCTGGGTATCCGTCCGTATTCCCAAACGCATAACGCAGCGGTACGTCTTATCTTTTTCCGTTAAAAGATCACAGACTTTGGTTGCTTTTCCTAAGCAAACCAGAAGTACTCCTTCCGCGTCCGGATCCAGCGTCCCAGTATGGCCGATTTTCTTTTGCCCAAAAATCCCCCGCAGCTTTGCCACCACATCGTGGGAAGTAAAGCCTGCCTCTTTGTAAACATTGATTATTCCGTTTATCATATTTATGCCTCTGAATCCAAAAGTCTACGCCTTATGCAGATTTTCCTGCACAAGCTGCCGTTCTGCCTCCATACAGATTTTTTCAATGATTTCCTCTGCCGTCCCTTCTATATCGGCTCCGGCCGCCATCACATGGCCGCCGCCGCCAAATTTCATGGCGAGCCGGGCTACATCCAGCTTCCCGTTGGAACGTAAGCTGGCCTTATAGCCGCCTCGCTCATTTTCATAGAGGAACAACGCCGCCTCCACGCCCTTCGTGACCCGAAGCTGGTTGACAATTCCATCCAAATGCTTGGGCTGTACGCCAAATTGTTCCATATCCTTTTGAGTGGCCGTCCCTACAATCAGCTTTCCTCCAAGATACAATCTGCTGTCCATCAGCACTTTTCCCATAATGCGGTTCTGGCCATAGGTTTTGGTAAAGAAGGTTTCGTCCACAATCTTTGTAAAACTGATACCTGTTTCCATCAGCTTTCCTGCTATATTCATAGTCTTTGCCGTTGTGGAATCAAATTGAAACAGCCCCGTATCGTGGACAATTCCCACATAGATACATTCCGCAATTTCTTTTGTCATCTTCTCTTCCCCAATCAGGTCAAATACCAGCTCCGACGTGGAGCCTACTTTAGGAAAAATATGGTTCTCATCCGCAAAGCTTTCATTGCTGATATGGTGGTCGATACAGACGGTTCGTTTCGCCGTTTTAAAATAATGAATTCCCGCTCCAAGCCTTCCTTCATCTCCGCAGTCCAAAACAATGCACAAATCCGAAGGGGCATCTGTATTTTGGGGGCTTTGGATTTCGTCGGCTCCTCTCAAGAAACGAAAAATATTGGGAATCGGTTCCAGATAAACCTTCGCCTGAATCTTTGGATGCCAAACACGGATATAATTCCAGACAGCCAGGCAGGAGCCGGTGCAGTCGCCGTCCGGGCGTACATGCCCTACGATGGCAACGGTAGTTACTCCTTGTAACTGTGACGCCAAGTTTTCCATACATATACCTCTCATAACCGCCGGCAGTCCTGCCTGGACAATTTTCCCGGCATAAATTTCACACATCTATTGTGCATTTACTTCATCAATCAATTTTGACATATTCACGCCGTATTCAATGGACTGATCCAAAATAAAGCGAATCTGGGGCGTATTGCGCAGATTAATATTTTTGGCCAGCTTTGTGCGGATATATCCTTCGGCGCTTTCTAATCCGGCTAAGGTACTCTTAGCGGATTCCTCGTCTCCCAATACGCTGATATATGCTTTACAGCTTTTCAAATCCGGCGCCACTTCCACAGCGGTCACCGAGGTAAGGGGATTGATCCGCGGGTCTTTGATATCCCCGCGGATAATATTACTTAATTCTCTCTGAACTTCACCATTGATTCTGGTATTTTTAATACTGTTTTTTCTCATATTCTGCCCTCAGACTTTCTATCGGGGAACTTCTACCATCGTGTAGGCTTCCACCGTATCCAGCTCCTGAATTTCGTTGAACCCTTCAAACACAAGGCCGCATTCATAGCCTGCCCGGACTTCCTTCACATCATCCTTAAAACGCTTCAAAGATGCAAGATTTCCTTCAAAAATCTGTTCACCCTCACGGAAAATACGCACTTTGCATCCTCTCTGGAAGATACCGTCCAAAATATAGGAACCGGCGATATTTCCCACACCGGAGGCTTTAAAGATTTGACGTACCTCACAGTGTCCCAAGACTTTTTCTTCAAAGATGGGATCTAACATGCCCTTCATAGCCGCCTGCACATCTTCAATGGCGTTATAAATAACTTTGTACAGGCGAAGATCTACGCCTTCCCGCTCTGCACTGGTTTTTGCCTGGGCGTCGGGACGTACGTTAAAGCCGATGATAATGGCATTGGAAGCAGAAGCAAGGCTTACGTCGGATTCGTTGATGGCGCCTACGCCGCCGTGAATTACTTTTACCACTACTTCTTCATTAGACAGCTTTAACAAGCTCTGCTTTACTGCTTCCACAGAACCCTGCACGTCTGCTTTTACAATAATTCCCAGCTCTTTTACATTGCCGGACTTAATCTGTGAGAACAAATCATCCAAAGACATCCTGGACTTGGTATCCTCTAATAGTTTTTCCCTTCCTTGGGAAATAAATGTATCTGCAAAGCTTTTCGCTTCTTTTTCTGTCTCGGTGGACACAAATACTTCTCCGGCGTTTGGAACGCTGTTCAATCCAAGAATTTCCACCGGCATGGAAGGTCCTGCTTCTTTTACTTTTCTTCCCTTATCGTCAATCATAGCCCGGACTTTTCCGGAACAGCTTCCTGCGGCAATCGGCTGGCCAACCTTTAAGGTTCCCTTCTGTACCAGCACCGTGGCCACTGCGCCTCGTCCTTTGTCAAGCTGGGCTTCAATTACAAGGCCTCTGGCCAGACGTTTGGGATTGGCTTTCAATTCCATCACTTCCGCCGTCAAAAGAATCATTTCAAGCAAACTGTCAATCCCTTCATGGGTATGTGCGGACACTGGCACAAATACCGTGCTTCCGCCCCAGTCTTCGGGAATCAATTCATATTCGGAGAGCTCCTGCTTTACACGTTCAATATTGGCGCTGGGCTTATCAATCTTGTTGATGGCCACAATAATCTCCACTCCCGCCGCCTTGGCATGGCTGATGGCCTCCACCGTCTGGGGCATCACGCCGTCATCCGCCGCAACGACCAGGATTGCGATATCTGTGGAATTGGCTCCCCGCATACGCATCGCTGTAAAGGCTTCGTGGCCGGGGGTATCCAAAAAGGTGATTTTTTCACCGTTGCAGGTAACGGTATAAGCTCCGATGTGCTGGGTAATGCCTCCTGCTTCCCGGTCGATGACATGGGTATTACGAATCGCGTCCAACAGAGAGGTTTTTCCGTGGTCTACATGACCCATTACGCAGACAACCGGCGGGCGTTTTACCATCTTGCTTTCGTCTTCCTCTTCTTCTTTCAGCAGCTCTTCAATTACATCCACTTTTTCTTCCATTTCGCAGATGCAGTTGTATTCCAGAGCTATTTCTTCTGCTTTATCAAAATCAATCTCCTGATTTACGGTTACCATAGTTCCCTGTAAGAACAATTTCTTAACGATGGCAGAGGCCTGCACCTTCATCTTTTCTGCCAGCTCTTTGATGGTCAAAGATTCCGGCAGGATAATAGTCCTTATTACCTCTTCCTTTTCTACCGGTGCGGGAGCCGGCTGCTGTTTCTTTTTCTTGCCGCCATTTTTCTCCAGATTCATGAAGCGTTCCTGCTTCCTTGGACCGGAATTGCGTTCTCTTCCTTGTTTTTGGCCGCTGCCGCCCCTGCGGTTATCCCTGGATTCTTTCCTGGGTTCCTCCGCTGCCGGCGTATTCTGATTCATTTTATTGATTTCTTGTTCAAACCGGTTCCTCTGTTCTTTCGGACGATTGCCGCCGACTCTTTGATTGTTCCGATCGCCTTGCGGGCGATTGTTATTCGAACGGTTGTTTTGCGAATTCCGGTTAGAATTTCTTTCATTCTCATTGCGGTTACCCCTGTCGTTGCTGTAACGGTTTTGTCCCGAACGGTCCTGACGGTCGTTTCGATCCGTGCGGGGACGGTCATTCCGATCGGTACGGCCTGGACGGTCTTGGCGGTCATTTCGGTCCGTGCGGGGACGATCATTCCGGTCGCTCCGGTCCGTGCGGGGACGGTCATTCCGGTCGTTTCGGTCGCTCCGCTCTGGGCGGGCAGAACGGTCATTCCGGTCCGTACGAACAGAGCGGTCTGTCTGAGACGGACGTCCGCTTTCCGGACGGGCAGTTTTTTCCGGCTGTTCTGCTTTTTCCGAAGAAACGGCCGATTCCTGGGGCTCTGCTTTCTCCGCCTTTAACGCCTGCTCTTGCTGCTTTTGTTCCGCCAAAAGCTTCTGTTTTTCCTCCTGTGCCCTGCGTTCTGCTTCCTGCTGTGCTCTGTGCTCCGCTTCCTGTTGTGCTTTCCGCTCTGCTTCCTGTCTTGCAGCCGTCTGCTTATCTACCCCTAAAATTTTGTCAAATTTCGCTTTTACAGCTTCTGCCCGCTCCGATGCTGACTTTGCCGGTACTTCCGGACGGTTTTGACGCTGGTTTTGCCCCTGCCCCTGATTTTGGTTCTGAGAACGTTGTCCATGATTCCTGTCGCTGCCTGACCGTCCGGACTGACGCTGTCCTTTGGATCTGCGTCCGCCCATTTTACTGTTTTGGGGATTAAATACTGCCGTTATACTGGATTTCTTTTTTGGGCGTTCTTCCGGCTTCGCCCCTGCCTTTCCTTCCGCTTTTGCTTCTGCTTTTCCTTCTGGTTTCATCTCTTGCTTTCCTTCCGGCTTTTCTTCTATTTTTCTTTCTGTTTTTGCCTTCGTCTTTGCTTCTGCTTTCTCTTCCGGCTTAAGCGCTGCTTTTGCTTCTGTCTTGGACTCTCCGTTTCCTGTGGCTGCGCCGGATTTGGTGAATCTTTGTTTTACCATCTCAATCACATCGCCTTCTACCGAACTTTGTACGGATTTTACTTCTATATTTCTTTCAGCCAAAAAACCAATCACATCCTTCGACTGTATTCCTAATTCTTTTGCCAGTGCATGTATTCTAACTTTCGCCATACTTACTACCTCCATTATTCAGTTTTTTCCAACATTTTCAGTTTTGATTCCAGAGATTTGGAAAATCCTTCGTCCACAACCGCCAGGGAAGCCCGATACTGTTTGCCGATAGAATGTCCCAGCCTCTCTTTATCTGCATAGAAATACAGCGGCACTTGATAATAGGAACACATATTCTGAAACATCTTTCTGGTATTCAAAGACGCGTCTTCTGCTACGATTACCATACATGCCTTCCGGGATTTTATTGCTTTTTCCGTGGAAAATTCTCCACTGGCAATCTTTCCCGCCTTTTCAGCCAGACCCAACATGGATAGTATTCGATCCATTTTCAATGGCTTTCCATCTCCTTTATTAATGTATCTATCATCTCTTTCGGCACGGCAGTCTTAAAAGAGCGTTCTAAACCGCGGTTTTTCGCCGCCGCTTTTAAGCATTCCAGATTGGGGCAGATGTAAGCCCCTCTGCCGTTCCTTTTTCCGGTGGCATCAAGCAAAATCTCATCCTCCTGTGTCTTGATGACACGGATTAATTCTTTCTTTGCCTTCATCTCTCCGCATCCTACGCACCGCCGCATAGGAATCTTCTTATTCATCTTCCTGTCCTTCCCCGGGGGTATCGTACGCCGATTCATGGATTACCGGAAGGTCTTCCTCCTCATCCAACCACTTGTCTTCCTCGTCATACTCTGGGTCTTTCATTGCTTCATCCTCGTAATTCCCCGGTTCATCCAATTCTTCATAGTCTTCATAATCATTCTCATAATCCATAAAATCGCCGGATTCTCTGGCCTGAGTCTCGCTTTTAATATCAATCTTAAATCCGGTAAGCCGGGCAGCAAGCCGGGCATTTTGACCCTCTTTTCCAATCGCTAAAGACAACTGATAATCCGGCACCACTACTTTTGCCGTTTTCTCTTCTGCATCTGCTATCACAGATATTACCTTTGCAGGGCTTAAAGCGTTCTCGATTAACATCGCTGAATTTTCGTTCCAATTGATAATATCGATTTTTTCTCCCCGAAGTTCATTGACAATCGCATTGACCCTGGCTCCATTGAGTCCCACGCAGGCTCCTACCGGATCCACGTCCGGATCGTTGCTCCATACCGCAATCTTTGTGCGGCTTCCGGCTTCTCTGGAAATGCTTTTAATCTCCACAATTCCTTCTTTGACTTCGGTGACCTCTGATTCAAACAAACGTTTTACCAATTCCGGATGTGTTCTGGATACCAGAATTTTGGGTCCTTTGGAGGTTGATTTCACTTCCAGGATATACACTTTGATACGCTCGGTGGGACGGAATACCTCGCCTCTCACCTGTTCGTTTTCGCTTAAAATAGCGTCCACTTTTCCCAGATTAATACTGATGTTGCGCCCCATATTGCGCTGAACAATGCCTGTCACTACATCCTTCTCTTTTCCATAATACTGATTAAACAATACTTTTCGTTCTTCTTCCCGAATCTTCTGCAAAATCACATTCTTGGCATTCTGAGTGGCAATCCGTCCAAATTCTTTGGATTTTACCTCTATATTCACAATATCTCCCAAATCATAGTGGGAATCAATCATTTTGGCATTGCCAAGGCTGATTTCAGTCGTGTTATCTTCTACTTCTTCTACCACGGTCTTTTCCTGATACACGTGAAATTCACAGGTATCCGGGTCAATCTCTACTTTTATGTTCTCGGATTTTCCAAAATGATTCTTACATGCTGTAATCAAAGAATTCACAATGGCCTCAAGCAGGGTATCTTTGCTGATATCCTTCTCTTTTTCTAATATATTCAACGCTTCCAATAACTCATTGTTCATTTTTTCTCCTCCTTTTGGTCAGTTATTTACGCAAACGTTAAAAGTCAAATGCCAGACGGATCAACGCGATCTGCTGTCTTTCAAAGGTCAATTCTGTCTCATCTTCCAATTCAATGGTAACAGTATCTGAATCATATTTTTTCAAAACCCCATAGAATTCTTTTTCCTTATTTATAGCACGGTAGGTACGGATTTCAAGCCGCTTGCCCATACTGCGGGCATAATCTTTTTCTTTTTTCAAAGGACGCCCAAGCCCGGGAGAACTCACCTCAAAAATATAAGATTCTTCTATATAGTCCTGTTCGTCTAAAAGACCGCTCATCCTGCGGCTTACCGCCTCGCAGTCGTCTACAGTGACGCCTCCTTCTTTGTCAATGTAAGCCCGCAGATAATAACTGCTTCCTTCTTTGACATATTCCACATCCACCAGTTCAAAATTCAGTTCTTCCAAAATGGGCATAAGCAGCTCTTCGGTGCGCTGTTCATATTCTTCTCTTTTGGTCATTGTTACACCTTCTTCCTGTCCCTACATAAAATTGAGAGTGGACGTGGCCCACTCTCAAGTCTATTCTATTCTGTTATCTTACTTATCATAGCACTCTTGGGAATATTTTGCAAGTGTTACCGGGAAATTTCTTTTTTTCTTATCTGGCTACAAAACTTCCTTTTAAGGTCGTATAAGACTTCTCTCCCGCTGCTTTTACATTTACAATCTCATACCGATAAGTTTTTCCATATTTCAGTCTTTTAGTAAGATGCACACTGCATTCATCATCATCCCATTCTACATAAGAAGTGCGGGAAGCATATTTTTTGCCGGAGCTGTCTTTTATTATAACATAACTGCTGTCCTTGAAAAATACATCCCGGTTAAATTCAAATTCTACTGTAAAGGGGGACAAGCCTTCTACATCATAGTGATCATATTCTGCATCCTCCTCATATTCCACATCCTTCACCCGCAAAGCATGGGTTCTTGCCGGAACCTTGACTTTCACGGTAACTGTCTCATAAGAAGAGGCCCCTCTTGCTTTTACGCCGGAAATCTTTATGGTATACGTTTTTCCATACTTCATATTTTTAATGTAAACTTCACATTCGTCCTTATCCCGGTCCGTCAAATATCCCTGATAGCTTTTTCCCTGAGCATCCTTTACAGACGTCACTTTAGCATTGCGTCTCCATGTCACTTTGGAAGCAAACTTAATCTCAATCTCCGTCTGATATTTGTCATAATCATCGTTATCGTCATCCACTTCTACTTTCTTGACTTTTACTTTCCCAGCCTTTTTTGAAGCAGGAATCTTTGCTTTTAGCGTAAGCTTTCGATACCCTGCAGTTCCCCGCTTTTTTATTCCGTCAATAATAATGGTATAAGCGCGACCTTCTTTTAATCCATCGATAGCAATTTCGCAGTCGTCCCCGTCTTTATCCCGAAGATAACCGTCGTAAGATACTCCTTTTTCATCTTTTACAGAAACAACCCGAGCCGTACGTTTCCAGGTTACTCTATGGGAAAATTTTACTTCCAGCTCCGATACGCCATATTTATCGGCAGCGTCATAGTAAACGCCCCGTACTTTAATAGCATTCCCTTTTCCCGAGGTTTTGGCCGTGCAGGAAATCTTTACGTCTTTTCCCTGAGCCGTCATTGGCATCATTGTAACCATCATACATAGCAGCGTCAATGTCGCCATAAAAGTCTTCCACTTTACATTTCTCATATGACATCCCTCCTGTTTTCCGTTGATAATAAAAGTTGAAAGGTTTTAATCATTCCATAAAGGCTTTTCACCTTTTCGTTTATTGGTTTATTTTGCTGCTAAAAATGTCAAAACGTTATTATAAATCAGTATATTAATTGGTGTTTTCATTATAGCAACCTATAGCCAAAATGTAAAGTCTTTATTCAATGATCAATGCGCTTGTAACCCAGTATTTGTCCTATGTCTGCTCTTATCTGTTTGCAAATTATCTGCCTTTGCTGAGTAGGGGATATTTTTACTGTAACATAATAATCAGAATCACCGATTTAGTCCAACATCATAAACTTAAGAATCTCTACTGCACATTTAGATCACTTTATGAAATATCTTTTTATAGCAGATCATGTTAAAAGAAAAATACTCATAATCTTCCCTCAAAAGGAGTATGAGCATTTTTAAAACTATTCTTTTGATTATTTTTATATTTACTGGACATATTTTTTCTTCTGATTCCAGAAAAATCTTCAGCATTGCCTCTTTGAAAAGTCCAATCGCCATATTTTCATTCGTGTGCAGAGGATAACTGCCATTTTCACGCTCGTCACTACGGCCGCTTCGTCTGCACTGTTGCGGATATCTGGACCATATTATATACTAAAACCGGCGCTCAAAAATTCTGGTACACATACACAAACGACTTCCCTGTTACGCTCTCAAATTTCATTTCTTTAATGTATGCTATTTCTTTTCACTCTCCCATCTCTGGTAATATATATCTTCCAAATCTCCTGTGGCGGCCGTATCCGGAAGGTCTGTCACCAGTGCAAGTTCATTTCCGGAAGGAAGCATTGATCTTGAGTTCCTTACCGTTGTTTTTCCTTTCTTTTTCACATGTCCATACCGTTTTGAGCGTTTTTTCGTATTTTTTTGCAGACGGGTAGAAGAATATTTTAGAATGACGGTATCATCTATTTACTGCATCTGTTTACGCTCCTCCTTATAATCATTAGTTGAAAGACGGATCAAATAATGAATGTCTTTCGTTTCCAGAAAATCAATAAACTCTATGGAGGGATAACCGCGGTCAAAAACTGCAAGAATCGGATGTCTGATCCCCATTTCCCTTAAATGTTTCGTTTTGCCAGATCGTTTTCACTAACAGATATTGTTCTATTTCAATATCCAGATAAAAATGATTCAAAATATCATACATCCCACTACCAACGCCCATATCTGGCCCGTTTTGAAATGCTGGTTGCTGCTGTTTCCAAATGTCTCTCCATTTTCTTTTGAATTAGGCACTTCTGCTTTACCTCCGTCAATTTCAATCAGCAGACAGCTTTTCCATAATTTCGGTTCATCAAAATGGTAAAAATCCATGAGATAATTACGGTTCAGATATGGAAAGTTCTCTGGATTCAAACGTTTTCTCTGTTGTAAATACCCCTGTACGGACAACTACATAGGCAAGTCTCCTTTTTCTTTAAAATAGTTTCTGAGTTCAAATGTGGTTGTAAGTCCTTTTTTGAAAAACAGCAAAACAGTGTGTCTTTTAAAGGCATTATCCTTTTCCTTAAAAAAGTATTTTTCTATTTTGGCTTGCACAATTTATAAGTCCTGGATCAGATAATGATTCGGAAAACTTTTATTCACTTTAGGTGCATGAACTACACAGAATAGATGACAACCAGCAAAGTAATATCACCATTGAACGCTTCTTCGAGTATTTCATAAATAGGCATCCAGTAAATACCTGTGCTTTCCATAGCGACATGGTAGCAGTTTTGAGAAACGATCCAGTTCCGTAAAGCAATCATATCCGGGATTAATGTGGTAAACTCCCGGATTTTAGAGTTTGTCGGCTTACCCAAAGAACCAGTCAGGATACATGCAACAATTTTTTCTTTGTGGACATCCAGCCCACAGGAAATTTCCAGAAGGTCTTTCATACAAAGCATCTCCTTTACAATAGAATGGGCAGGAGATTTACCCGAGGTGATACGGACTTTGCTACTTGTGCTGACCATAAAAGGCGCGACCATATGTTGTGCTCAAGGGCAAAACATTTACGTTGACAAACAGGGTGCAGCTCCTCCAATGTACGTCCAAACTTAATCTTGCCTAAAACTATTATAAATCAAGACAGAAAGCTAAAACAGTAGTGGAGCCAGGCCCCTATTTTCATTGCAGGCTGTGATAATCCTTCATGATTCGTTGACATTTCAATAGACTTTATACTCTGGATGTGCTATACTTCTAACTAGCGAGAACATAATCTCCAAAGGGCGTGATAGATATGGAAACCACCGAATTACTACAAGCCATATCAGATATCACAACTAAATAACCTCATTACAAAGGGAGTGATATAAAATGAGCGATAACGAATTATTACTTGCCATAGCTGATATAATGGACAAAAAAATAAAGTCGGCATTAGGAGCGGAATTACAACCTATAAAAGATGATATACGGGATATGAAACACCGTATGACAAACATTGAACTACATCTCGAAAACGTCACTGACAAAACATTCAGCTACTTGCAGAAAATTATGTACCCGCAGCGAAAAGGTATGAAAAAGCTACAGCACAGATTGAAGCTATACAAGCCGATATCGAGGTTATAAAAAGCGTAATAAGGGAACATAGTGAAAAGCTACAAAAGATATCATAACTACACCTGTTGCATTGCAATAACTATTCATAGAATCTGTTTCAATATAAACCGACGCTGTGACTTTATTCCCTTTCATGGACATACCAAAATGCCACTATTACATATCAAACTTGATGTTCCAGAATCCATTTCAATAAATCTTCGTATATTTTCTTGCCGTCTGCTACATCAAGTATCCAATCAGCCAATTCCTTTTGTGTATATTTCAATTCATATCCATTAATCGCAAGAAAAACCAGCATGGAGCATTAATACCTGTTCCTTCGTCAGGCGTATCATTTTGCCAATACCTCATACGCTTCTCTATTCTGTGTGATCAGCCGCTTTGATATGCTCATGATATCTTCATCTGATGCGTTAGAATCCTTCTCAGCCTTGCTGAAATCAATAACAAGATACCTTGGCACATTATTTTTCAATATTACGGCTGTTCCATGTTTATCCACCAGTCTTGCCACTTTTGAAAAATTTTGGTTTGCCTCTGTAATCGAAACCATTGTATTTGTATCAATCTTCATAATAACATATCTCCTAATTATTTTTTAATATAGTATATGCAATTTATAGGATATATTCAACCTATTTCATCAATAAAGCATATATTCTCTAAAATATACGCTACCCTCCGTGGACAAAGGGTATGATTTCCAGACAAAAAGAAAAAGCTGCAAACCATTAAAACCATGGTTTCCAGCATCTCTTGGGTTGGGCTATTCTTTTCAAATAGTCAACAGCTCGTAGGGGAATCGAACCCCTGTTTCCGCCGTGAGAGGGCGGCGTCTTGACCGCTTGACCAACGAGCCATAACTGAACTCAACAATAATTATTATACACATAATTGAAAAAAAATCAAGTACTTTTTACAATTTTTTTCAATTTTTTTATTTTTAGGAAAAAGGACATTTTCTTTCATCCATTTTCCTGCTTTTTCAGTATAAAAGCGGCGTCCTTTATCGGAACTTGCCCTGCAAGCTCCGATAAGCCATCTTCCATCTGATAAGCTCCTTACGCCACCTTGCTCTTTGCCAATTCTGCCAAAGTAGCAAAACCTGCCGCATCATTGACCGCCATATCTGCAAGCATCTTCCGGTTTACTTCTACGCCGGCCAGCTTTAATCCATGCATAAACTGGCTGTAAGAAATCCCGTTAATTCTTGCTGCTGCGTTAATACGTGCAATCCAGAGCTGACGGAACTGCCTCTTGCGCTCTTTTCTTCCCTTATAGGAGCTGGCCAGTGCCCGCATTACCGATTGTTTTGCGATCCGATACTGCTTAGAACGCGCTCCACGGTAGCCCTTTGCCAATTTCAATACTCTATTATGCTTCCTTCTGGCGTTCATTCCGCCTTTAATTCTTGCCATGTCTGTTCCCTCCTATTCTATCTTATAAATACGGTAAAACCTTCTTCATGTTCTTAACATTCGTCTTATCTGTAATTGCAGATTTTCTAAGATTTCTCTTTCTCTTGGGTGACTTCTTTGTTAAGATATGGCTCTTATACGCTTTATTTCTCTTTAATTTTCCAGTTCCTGTTACTTTAAAACGCTTTGCAGCCGATCTGTTTGTTTTCATTTTTGGCATGTTACATTTCCTCCTTAAGAATCAATCATTTCTTCTCGGTCAGCACCATACTGATGCTCCGGCCTTCTACCTTCGGTGCCTTTTCCACTGCCGCGATATCTGACAGCTGTTCCGCAAAATCATCTAAGATGTGCTTGCTTTTTTGCATATGCGCCATCTCTCTGCCCCGAAACCGCAGCGTAATCTTGACCTTATTGCCCTTGGCAATAAACTTTCTGGCAGCATTGACCTTTGTATTCAGGTCGTTCTCCTCAATATTGGGAGACAGGCGGATCTCCTTTACTTCAACGATCCTTTGTTTCTTCTTGGCTTCTTTCTCCTTCCGGATCTGCTCGTATCTGTACTTCCCGTAATCAATAATCTTACATACGGGCGGCTTTGCCGTAGGGGCAATCTTTACCAAATCCAATTCTGCCTCCTGTGCCAGCTTCAACGCCTCCCTCGAAGACATAATGCCAAGCTGTTCTCCGTCTGCGCCTACAACGCGAACTTCCCTGTCCTTGATTTGTTCATTAATCATTAATCCGCTAATGGTCTCTGCACCTCCAAAAAATTATTCATAACTCTATGCCGATAGGGCTTTTGCCATATAAAAACTTCGGAAACAATCTCTATACGACAAAAAAAGTGGATAGGCAGACTATCCACAATTCATTCTCTGAAAACACAAACTACGTGTCGGAATATAAACCATTAGTCGCTCCATTGCGCTAAGGTGAGAGTGGATACTCTACTTTGTTTTCTAACAACTACTGTAGTCTATCATATGTTTTACTATCCGTCAAGCATTTTTTCTGCCGTCTCCTTGCCTTTCGGCCTTTCACCCTTTATAATAAGGCTTATCGAGACTCGCAACGTTGCCTACACGTTACATTTACAAAAGATTTCCCGCTATGACCCAATCTAAGGAGGAATCCCCTATGAATGAATACAATCCTAACGCTCCCATTGACCTTCACGTTCACTCTACAGAATCCGACGGTACCCTCACTCCCCGGGAGGTTATTTTTCTCGCTGCCAAGATGCAGCTTTCGGCCGTCGCCCTGACAGACCACGATACAATCGCAGGGCTTTTTGCCGCCCGGACTGCTGCCAAAGAAGCTTCTATAGAGCTGGTTCCCGGCCTGGAACTTTCTACAGAGCACCAGGGCAGAGAAGTCCACATCTTAGGATACTATATAGATGAAACAAACCCTGACTTTTTACAAAAATTAGACCGTTTTTGCCAAGACAGAGAAGACCGAAACCGAAAAATGGCCGTAAAGCTCCAAGAAACAGGCTTTACGATCTCTTATGAAGCCCTCGCAGAAACCTATCCCAACAGCGTGATTACCCGTGCCCACTTTGCCAGGTATCTCACAGATACCGGACAAGTAAAAGACCGGGAAACCGTATTTCAAAAATACCTGGGAGACGGATGCCGCTGCTATGTCCCCAGGGAAAAAATCACGCCCTATGAAGCCATTGACGCCATCCGCAGCAGCGGCGGGCTGGCTTATTTTGCCCATCCTCTGCTGTGTCGGATGACCCATGACTATCTGGACGCTTTCGTAAAAAACTTATCTCTGCATGGCCTTACAGGATTGGAAGCGATCTATTCCGCCTACCTGCCCAATCAGGAGCAGGCCATGAAACGCCTGGCCCAAAAATACGGCCTGTTAATCAGCGGCGGTTCTGATTTCCATGGACTAAACAAGCCCCGGATCCAGCTTGGTAAAGGAACCGGGAATCTGCATGTTCCTTACTGCTGCCTAAAGGAAATGAAGGAGCGTCTTACAGAATAAATTTATCAATAATCTCCGCTACGGCGTCGTGCTCATTGTCATTGGCAGTAATAAAATCAGCAACCATTTTTACTTCTTCAAAGGCGTTGCGCACCGCAATTCCGGTTCCCGCTTCCCGCAGCATAGGAATATCATTGCGCTCATCCCCTGCCGCATACGTATGTTCCGTCGCTACATTTAGGAACTCTTTTAAAAACTGAACGCCTCTGCCCTTGTCCGTATCCACAGGACAATATTCCAGATATTCCTTACAGGAGAAAAAGCTGCTGCATTTTCCCTCCTCCCAGCTTCTGTGCTGCCGTTGAAAACGCTTTAATTTCTCCGGCTCGTCCAGGCTGGCCAGCAACACTTTGCAAGGTTCCTTCTCCAATGCAAAAAACATATTTTTCATAATTTTATACGGCATCTTTGTGGTCTGAACGTAATACTCCAATTCCTTGTCGTTCCTCTTGGCCAAAATATATTCGTCCGAATACGTCTGTATATGCAGGCCAAAGCTTTCCGCTTCCTCAAACAAATATTCCACATGCTCCAGGGGAAGTGTGCGTTTATCCAGGATCGTGTCTGCCGCACAGTCATAAATAACCGCTCCGTTAAAAGCAATCATATAACAGCCTGGTAAAGTAAGGCCCAACTGCCGGACCACAGACAAGCCGCTGCTTACCGGTCTTCCGGTTGCCACCACAAGATGATGTCCCGCATCCAGCATCCGCTGGATTGCCTGGCGGTTTTCCTTGGAAACGGTCTTATCACCTTTCAGTAATGTTTGGTCCAAATCCGTAAATAATATTTTTTTCATAAAACCTCCTCCATCCGTTACTCCTCTGTCTCTGCCGGAATAAACACACGTTCCTGGTAAACATTCACCTCCTTAGGGTTCGCCCGTTTCGCTTCCTGGCAAAAATACTCCTGGGAATTCACAAGCTTCTTTCCTCTTTTGTCTATTTTATCATAGATTCCGTTTTTTTGCAAAACATGTGCTTTCACATTATCTTCCAGCTGCACCTTCATAATATGCTTCACTTGTTCCATCAAGGCTTCATTTTCCACCGGGAACAATATTTCCACCCTTCGGTCCAGATTTCTGGGCATCCAGTCTGCGCTGCCCATATAAATTTCCTCCTGGCCGTCATTATGGAAGTAAAAAATCCGGCTGTGTTCCAGAAAATTCCCTACGATAGAACGAACGGTAATTTCTTCGCTGACGCCTTCTATTCCCACTTTCAAACAACAGATGCCCCGAACCACCAGATCGATCTTTACCCCTGCAGCGGAAGCCTCATAAAGAGCTGCGATAATATCCCGGTCGCACAAGGAGTTCATCTTGGCCTTGATAAAAGCCTTTTTCCCCTGACGGGCATATTCAGCTTCTCTTCGGATCAGTTTTAAAAACTTATTCCGCAACCACAAAGGAGCCACCACCAATTTATTCCAGGAAAGAGGTTCCGAATATCCGGAAAGCATGTTAAACACTGCGGTAGCATCCTCCCCGATCGCTTCCGAACAAGTAAACATTCCGCAATCCGTATACAACTTAGCCGTAGAGTCATTGTAATTCCCGTTCCCTAAATGCACATAGCGGCGAATACCGTCTTCTTCCCGGCGCACTACTAAAGCGATTTTGCTGTGGGTTTTTAATCCCACCAGGCCATAGATTACATGGCATCCGGCTTTCTCCAGCTTTTTGGCCCATACAATATTATTTTCTTCATCAAACCGCGCTTTTAACTCCACCAGGACAGAAACTTGTTTTCCGTTCTCCGCGGCCTGGGCTAAAGAAGCGATAATAGGAGAATTCCCGCTGACCCGGTAAAGAGTCTGTTTGATGGCCAGCACGTCCGGATCTAAGGACGCCTGCCGGATAAAGTCCACCACCGGGTCGAAGGTCTGATAGGGATGGTGCAGAAGAATATCGCCTTTACGAATCTGGGCAAAGATATCTTCTCCCGGCACAATCTTTGGTACCTGCTGAGGCTTAAAGGGCTTATACCGCAAATCGTCGCATCCTTCCAGCCCGTACATTTTCATCAAAAATGTTAAATCCAAGGGCCCCGGAATCTTAAAAATATCATCCGAAGCCACATGAAGATCCTCCTTTAAAATATCCAAAAGCCTCTTGTCTATCTTTTCCTCTACTTCCAGGCGAATTACTTCTCCCCACTGACGTTTCTTTAACTGCTTTTGTATCTCTTTCAGCAAATCTTCCGCTTCATCCTCGTCAATGGTCAAGTCTGCATTTCGCATAATCCGGTAAGGATAGGCGCAGATTACGTCATAATTCAGAAAAAGCTGATGAATATTCCGTTCTATCACCTGCTCTAATAGAATAAATACTTGTTCCTTCTCCTTTTTCCCTGGAATCTGAATCAATCTGGAAAGTACGGAAGGCACCTGAACGGTCGCAAACTCCTGCTCCTTTGCATTGCCGTCCTTCTTGGTAAGAAGCGCCGCAATATTTAAGGTTTTATTGCGAATCAAAGGGAAGGGGCGGGAAGCGTCCACCGCCATAGGCGTTAATACCGGATACACATTTTCCTCAAAATATTTGTCCACATACTCCCCCTGCTCTTTACTCAAATCCTCATGGGCGTCCAGAATTCGGATATTTTTATTTTTTAACAGAGGAAGCAGGGAACGGTTATAAGTAGAGTACTGCAGATCCGCCAGCTCCCTGGTATCCTTATTGATCGCTGCAAGCTGCTCTGCAGGCGTCATTCCGGCGATATCTTTTTTCTTGTACCCGGCATGAACCATATCTTTTAAGGAGGCCACCCGTACCATAAAGAATTCATCCAGATTTGAGGAGGTGATACTTACAAATTTCAACCGTTCCAACAGGGGAATGGACTTGTCTCTCCCTTCATTTAATACCCGGGCGTTGAATTTTAACCAGCTTAACTCCCGGTTCTCATAATATTCCGACTTGTAAAAATCTTTTCCTTTTTCCATGTTCTTTCACTCCTCACTGAAACATTCTTTTTTCTCTGATGCAGGGCTTTACACTGAAAATCCGTTCAAAGGCGTCGGCATAAACGGAAAACAGCCCCCGCTCTAACACCAGGCTCTCCTTCGCTTCCACCGTAATCAACAGCTGCCGGTCCTTCAATGTAGCTTTAACATTTTTAAACTTTTGTTTATGGCTGCGGTCTAAGGCATTTGCAATTTTTAAGATAGCGGCCAGCTTTGCCACCGCCATATAACTGTCTTGATTCATCTTATCCGCCAGTTCCTCATAAGAGACCAAAGGATTGGCATTATACTTCACCGCGCACGCCACGATTTCCCGTTCTAAGTGGGTCATTCCTATAATTTCAGAGGCCATAATAATCTGGTAGGAGCAATCCGCCTGATTTACCAGGCTTACGTATTTTCCGCAGTCATGAAGAATCACGGCTGCCTGCAGTAAGAGCCTGCTTCGCTTTGTCAGGCCATGGACGTTTTTCATGGCGTCAAAAATAGCCAGGGAGGTTTCCAAAAGCGCCTCCGTGTGTTTGCTGAAGCTTTGATACCGTTCCGCCAAGGCCTTGGCCGCAGACAGAATATCTTCTTCAAAATTATGCTCCGGTTTTAAAATCTTATGGTCCTGGGCATAATCGTAGGCAATGCCGTCGCTGATATCCGCTCCCGGAATCCATACATATTCCGCATTGATTTCTTCTACCGTACGCTTATACAGCACGGCGGAAGGAATCATAAGGGGATCGTCCTCATTGGAAATATCCAGTTCCTGCAGTTCCTCCTCCCCACTCTTTTTCCGGAATTTTTTCAGCTTCTTTAAAAACCGCTCCTGCTCAATGGTACCGTCTTCTTTTTTACGCTCCACTCCCTTTGTGATATCTCCAATATAATCTCCCAAAAGGATAATATATTTTGTATCTTTTCCGGATAGGTACAAATGCTTGAAGGATCCAAGCTCCTTGTCCACCATCTCCTGAATCTGTTTTTCATAATGGGCCACCATCGCCTCAATCTCAGAAAGTCGCTCCTTGATTCGCATAATACCAAGCTCAATGTGCTGGGTGGTGACAGCCTTTCCTTTTCGGAATAAGGTAATCTGCATGCTGCCTCCGCCCACGTCCACTAGCGCCGCGCTTTCCTTTATCATTTCTTCAAATTCCGGACGAAAAGCCAATGCCTTGTATCCAATAAAACGCCGCTCCGAATTACTCAGTATCTGCACTCTGATTTTCGTGCGCAGCCAAATCTGGTCCAATACAAATAATTCATTGCTCACATGGCGCAATGCAACGCTGGCGTAGGCCTGGTAATCGTCTACCCGGTATCCGTCCATAATCTTGCGGAATTCTTTTAATATCAGACAGAGCTCTTCCACCAGCTCATATCCGATGGATCTGCTGGCAAATACATCTTTTCCAAGCTCTACTCTGCTGCGGATATGATCCACCGTCCGCAGTTGTTTTCTCTGTGACAATTCAAAAATTTTCAGGCTTACCTCGTAAGACCCTATGTAGATCGCACCGAATGTGGTAATCGCCATTGTCGACGCCTCCTTCTTCATAAATTGACTGTCTCTAAAGCGGCCGCAACTGATGGTTCAGTCACGCCCCAGCAAATGATCGATAAATTGCTGCGCCGTCCTGCCGGATAAGCCGCCGTGACTTAATTCCCATTGATTCGCCTGAGCCAAAAGCTGTTCTTTTGGCATCACAATACCTGCTTTCTCCGCCAGGCTTACTACGATTTCTTTGAATTCTGCCGGCGTCGGCGCGCCATAATAAATGGTTACGCCAAATCTTCCCACCAAAGAAAGTTTTTCCTGCACCGTATCGTTTCTATGAAGGTCATCCTCCTGCTCTTCTTTATCGCTGAACTTTTCCCTTACCAAATGCCTGCGATTGGACGTGGCGTAAATTAAAATGTTATCCGGCTTCTTTTCCAATCCGCCTTCAATGACTGCTTTCAGATATTTATATTCAATTTCGAATTCCTCAAAGGACAAGTCGTCCATATAGATAATAAAGCGGTAATTCCGGTTTTTCAGCTGAGCGATTAAGAAATTCAAATCCTGAAATTGATGTTTGTAGACTTCAATCATCCGAAGGCCCTGGTGGTAATACTGATTCATAATCGCCTTAATGCTGGTGGACTTTCCGGTTCCGGCGTCGCCGTAAAGGAGACAATTATTTGCCTTTTTCCCTTTTACAAAGGCTTCGGTATTCTCAATCAGTTTTGCCTTTGCAATTTCATATCCCACCAAATCGTCCAAATGTACATGGGCAATATTGGTAATGGGCTCTATCTGAGGCCCGGCGTTTTTATGCAGGATGCGGAATGCTTTATGCAGTCCCAGCATCCCCACTCCAAAATCTTTATAAAATTCCGTCACAGCCTGCTGGAATTCTTCCGGTGAGGCGGCTTCCTTTAATTTTACAGACAAGCCAAGGATCCTGTCACGTATCCTGGTGTTGAACACTTTGCCGCCGCTTGCTGCCCTTTCATAGTCTTTGATTTCCTTCAGCAACGGGATATTTAATTTTTCAGACGCTCGTCCCAAATCAACGTCAAAAAGCTCTTTCAAAATTGTGAAATCATGCAAGGCGAAGGCGTTGATACTGCCCTCCACCTGGCCCCGAATCTCACAGGCTATGCTGTATGCGTTTTCGTGATTGACAATCAAATAGGTCAAATATGTATGCCAAAGATTTCCTTCCAGCCCGTGGCTGGCTGTCAGTTCTATCAGCTTATGCAGCGTCTCATAACATAATGCACGAATCTTTTCCCTGGGGGGTTTTTCTTTTTGGGACTCCTGGAAAATTCGAATAAAATTCCAAAAAACGGGTTCCTTTTTTATCTGGTATAAAATCAATTCTTCTGCTGATGACATCCTATCTTCCTGCTTTCTGCTTCATGTTCGCCCATGTTACAGGCTTTTTTAATAATTGCCTAATATCCGAAGCCCCAACGCCTCTTCTTTTACTCCTTTTAAGGCGTTTTGGACATTGGCATGGGCCAGATTCCCTTCAAAGTCCACAAAAAACCGATATTCAAAGCTTTTGTCCTTGATGGGCCTGGATTCAATTTTGTTCATATTAAGTCCATTATAAATAAAATGGGACAAGATCTGGTACAAGGAACCGCTTTCGTGGGGAATTTCAAAGCAAATGCTGATTTTTCCCGCGCCTTCCTTGGAAATTTTTTGTCCGGACACAATCAAAAAGCGCGTACTGTTCTCACTGCTGTAATTGATGGATTCCTGAAGTATTTTTAAGCCGTAGAGCTTTGCCGTAGCGGGATTGGCAATGGCCGCCTGATTTTTTTGTTTGTCTTTTGCAACTTTTTGGGGAGACATGGCCGTATTTTTCATGGCGATCTGTTCCCAGTCCTTATGCTCGTTTAGAAAATCCACGCATTGCATCAGCGCCTGGGGATGGGAATACACGCAAGTAATATCCGAAAGCCGGGTTCCCGGCAGTCCAAGCAGTGCATGGTCGATGCGAATGGTCTGTTCTCCTACGATATAGTGGTCATATTCCGCCAACAAATCGTAGTTTTCACTGACAATCCCTGCGGAGGAATTCTCTATGGGCAATACTGCATAATCCGCCAGGCCCTTTCGAATGCTTTCCATGGCGTCCCGCCAGGTTTCCACATGAAAAGAATCTGGATCTTTCCCAAAAAACGCTTCCATAGCCATCTGGCTGTAAGCGCCCTCTACACCCTGATACACGATTTTAACGTCTGTTTTTTTCAATTCCTTTACCACAGTAAAATCTGTATCCGAAATACCGGCCTGTTTTGCCATAAGCTGATATTGACGTTTCCGGCTGATAGCCATAATCTGGGAAAACAGCTCCTGAATGCCTTTTTGAGAAAATTCGTCCTTGGCAAGCTGGGATAGGGCCCCAAGCTTCTCCTGCTCCCGCCCCCGGTCCAGTACCGGCCGCCCGGCAGCAATCTTATATTCTGCCACCTGGTCCGCCAACGATAAGCGTTCTTCAAACAAGGATACTATTTTTCGGTCAATTTCATCGATTTCTACCCGTAACTCTGACAAATCTTTCATTTCTTTATCCTTTCTGCCGTTTTTCACTGTCCTTTTGTATGGGAATACAGCTGTTCGTTCCTCATTATTATATACAGTATACCATACTCCCCGCCATTGTTCCATATTTATTATGAAAGACAAAACTTGCATCTTGGGAAAAATCCCGCTATACTATAGATAAGAATTAGGAATAGTCTGTCCAGCGCACTTTTACGGTAGCAGTGAAGCCTAAGACTTTTTAGGAACTGTAACCTTTTATGACAGGAGGTAAATCCATATGAAAAAAGCATTGAAAATTATAATCCCACTGGTTTTGGCGGCGGCAGCCATTACGGTTTTGATCCTTCTTTATCGTATGAACAGCCGCACATTTTACAATGAAGACATTGTTTATGGCAATACTGCCGGAAATTTTTACAACGGCGGTTTATTCTGTGAACTGAACGGCCAGGTGTTTTTTAGTAACCCTGAGGACGAAAACCGCCTGTACCAAATGACGCCGGATGGCAGAGAAGCAAAAAAAATCACCGACGACAGCGTATGTTTTATCAATGCGGATCCTCACTACATATATTATGCCAGGGACGGACACGCCAAGGCGTCCGACTTTTCCTTCCTGCAATTTAATCCCAACAGCCTTTGTCGTATTTCTCATAAAGGGGGACGCTCCCTGGTGCTGGATGAAGCGCCTGCTTTATATGTCTCCTTGATTCAAAACGACCTCTACTATATCCATTACGATACCCAGAGCGCCTCTACCCTTTACAAAGCGGGAATTGACGGCAAAAAAAAGGAAAAGGTCACCAATGAGCCGTTATTGCTTTCTCCAGGGCGGGAAGGAACGCTTTGTTACACCGGCGTAGCCAGCGATCACAATATCTCCCTATGGAATCCTGAAACAGATTCCGGTACGACCATCTATGAGGGCGTCTGTTATCTACCCATCGATACGGCCAATGATTTATATTTTTTAGACGCCGCCAATGATTATCACTTGATGCGCCTGGAAAAGTCCTCCGGAAACGTCGCTCCTGTCACGGACTGCCGGATCGACTGCTATAACTTAACAGACGAATATATTTATTACCAAAAAAATGCCGGGAGTGATTCGGCTCTATGCCGGATCCGAAGGGACGGATTTTCGGAAGAAGAAATCGTATCGCCGGGAAATTTCACCAGCATCAATACAACTTCCCGTTACGTATATTTTACTTCCTTCAAAAATCCTTCCCTGATTTTCCAGACGCCTGCAAACGGTCCTGTGGAAGTAGAAAGTTTTCAAATCAGTTACAAAAAATAAAGGAGGTTTTCTCAAGTGGAGCCAGCAGATACAGAAAATTCACAGAGTTTTTTTACCAAAGACAAATCCTTTTATCGGACATTTTTTAGCATGACGGCTATCGTGGCGCTGCAGAATCTGGTAGCTTACAGTATCAATATGGCGGACAATATTATGCTGGGGAGCTACGGCCAAGAAGCCTTATCCGGAGCCGCCACTGTAAATCAAATCTTTTTTATGGTTCAGCAATGCGCCCTGGCTGTAGGAAACGCCCTGGTCGTCCTGGCGTCTCAATACTGGGGTGAAAAACGTATTTCCCCCATTCGCACCTTAACAGGCATCGCCCTAAAACTGGGGGCTGCTTTAAGCGTTCTGATTGTAGCTCTTTGTTCTCTGATTCCGGAACCCCTGCTTCGTCTGTTCACCAGCTCCCCGGAAATCATTGCCACCGGAAAGGAATATTTGTTTTTAGTCCAATGGACCTTTGCTTTATTTATCCTGACCAATGTACTGATGGCTGCTCTACGAAGCGTTGGCATCGTAAAGATATCTTTTTATATTTCTGTAGTGTCTCTTATTGTAAATGTAGGGATCAATTATACCTTGATTTTCGGACGCTTCGGGTTTCCGGAGCTTGGAGTAAAAGGCGCGGCCGTAGGTACGCTTGTGGCCCGGATTTTGGAATTCCTTATTGTTGTAGGTTATATCATCAAAGCAGACCTTAAAATAAAGCTGTTTTCCAAAGAGCTTTTAAAGTCGGACCGAAACCTCCGAAGGGATTATACAAAGATCTTTTTGCCCATCATGTGCTCTCAGGTTCTGTGGGGCATTTCCGTTCCGATGCAGACGGCTATCCTGGGACATTTATCCCCAGACGCCATTGCCGCAAATTCTGTGGCCACTACCTTCTATCAATACTTAAAGGTTATTGTCATTGCCATTTCTTCCACCTCGGCAGTCATGATTGGCAATGCCATCGGCCGCGGAGAGACAGGGCGCATCAAATCCGACGCCCGCACTCTGTCCCTGATTGACGTTATCATCGGATTGATTCTTGGAATCACCCTTGTTCTGCTTCGAGAACCTCTGCTGTCTATGTACAGCTTGTCAGAAGGCGCTACTGAAATGGCCTCAAACCTTATCCTGATTATGGGCTTTGTCATGGTTGGCATGTCCTATCAAATGCCTGTCAGCTTTGGAATTATTCAAGGGGGCGGCGATACAGGTTTTACCATGAAAATGAATATGATCAGCACCTGGCTTATCGTTATGCCTCTGTCTTTTATGGCTGCCTTCTGGTGGAAATGGCCCGTGGAAGCCGTGGTGATGGTGATTCAGTCCGATCAAATCTTCAAAGGCCTCCCCACCTTCCTGCGGTTTAGAAGTTATCGTTGGATTCGGAAGCTGACAAATTAAAAACGCTGCAGTGTGCCTTTTTTATCAGGCACACTGCAGCATTTTTATTTATCTTCCCGTCTATCATTCGGTATGGTTTCTTTTCCCTTATCGGATTTTTTTGGGAAAAGAAATAATTCTCTCCCCGGAACCTTCCGGCTCCCTGACCTGCGTCATTCTTAACAGCTTCTCCTCCAGCTTAGGCGGAAGCACTTCCTGTCCGACTAAGCCTTTAATTTGAGATAAGATTTCCGGCGGCAGCTGGCGGATCTGATCTTCGCTCATTTGTTCCATTTCATGGAAAAATCCCATGACGGTTTCTATTTCTTCTTCACTATCCCTTCCAAAATGACGGAAAAAATCATATTCCGCCTCTTCCAGCGCCGGAAGTTCTTTCTCCATGGTAATCGAAATCCCCAATTTATCACAAAGATTTTCTGCAAACGCATAAGTACGTTCCTCTTTTACTTTCAGCTCTTTTGGGCAAATCTTCTGCTCCAGCAACACATCCAAAAACATTTCCACAAGCCTTTCCGGCTGGTCTTCATAGTTGCATACCGGAGACACCGGCAAAAGAACCCCCGTCTCGGTATCTATTGCCAATAAAATCACTGGAAATACCGGAATCGTATCCTCCGGATCCTTCACAGCTTCCGGGAACCGGACAATCTTGCATTCCCACACGCCCTTTCGTTCTGCTTTTTTCAAATTGGCAATTACAATATCATTGGCAGCTTCCGGTTTGGGCCACTGTATTGGTTTTTTCTCAGGAAGAACCGTCTTACTCAATTCATAGACGTCTCCCTTTTTTTCCAGCAGCGGAATCTCCCTGGGAAAATCTCCTTCTCCAAATCCCAATTCCTTAGGCGTTTTCTCTTCTAAAAGCCTTGCCATCTCAACGGCGGCCTCCAACGCCTCCCCAAGGAGCGCCTGCTCTTTCTTTGTCTGCAGCTTCCAGGGAACGTGATTGGGCAGATATTTGGAAAACATAGGGTATGCATTACGGCCCGACAATCGGATTCCATGAGCTTTCGCATACTGCCTTACCTCTTCCTGTTCCTCTAAGGTCAGCTCGTCTTTTCTGTCAAAGGAACATTGTAAGCAGTTTTGGCACATCAAATGCTCCTGATATTCCTGGGGCTGCATCTGATATGTATCTGCTTCTGTGGCCGTGAAAAAACTGGAAATGCCTTTCTCTCCCACATACAGCCCCAGGGCGCAATACTCCCCCATTGCTCCCATAATACTGATATAACCGATGTTGCCGTCTGAAAGACCTACGGCAAAGAGGTCCATATCAAACAAAGTCTTCCACAATTTTGTTTTTTTGTATGCAAATGCATATTCATATAATTGATGGGATATCATATATTTTTCCTCCAATACTAAAACAGATTCCTTTTCTAAAAATCAAATAAAGATAATTGATTGGATTCTGGCAAATTTCCTAAAAGTCCCAGATCATCCATCAAATCAATCACAGATTTGCTGACCTTCGTCCGTTGTCTGAAATCATCCTTAGATAAAAATTTTCCTTCTTTAGCCGCTTCCACCACCGCTTCTGCAGCCTTATCCCCCAATCCTTCAATGGTGCTTAAAGACGGCAGCAGCTTTCCATCCACAATCTGGAACATCTGGGCCTTGGAATTGTAAATATCAATGGGAATAAAGGAAAATCCCCGGGCGTACATCTCCTGAACAATCTTCATATCTTTTACAGTATCTTGCTCTTTTTTACTTAAGGTATCCTTCCTTCGGTCATAATCCGCCAAAAAATATTCTAGCTTCTCTTTGCCCTGGCACATCAGTTCATAATTAAAAGAGGTTGCCCGGATACTGAAAAACGCAGCATAATAAGCCAAGGGATAAAACACCTTACAATAGGCGATACGCCATGCCATCATAACGTAAGCCGCCGCATGGGCTTTGGGGAACATATATTTAATCTTCTTACAGGACCAGATATACCAGTCCGGCACATTGGCCGCCAACATGTCCTTCTCCCATTCCGGCTTTAACCCTTTCCCCTTCCGGACACTTTCCATTATGGTAAAGGATTCCTCACTGTCCATTCCCATACCAATGAGATACGTCATAATATCGTCACGGGTACAGATAGCCGTAGAAATTGTCGCTTTCCCCTCCTGAATCAACGTCTGGGCATTTCCCAGCCATACATCCGTCCCATGGGACAAGCCGGAAATACGCACCAAATCGGAAAACGACTGGGGATTGGTGTCCACCAGCATCTGGATTACAAATTCTGTTCCGAATTCCGGAATTCCCAAAGATCCTAAGGGACAGCCGCCAATATCCTCTGGTTCAATGCCTAAGGCCTTGGTATTCTGAAACAAAGACATGACATTGGGATCATCCAGAGGAATCTTCTGAGCGTCGATGCCGGTCAAATCCTCCAGCATACGAATCATGGTAGGATCATCGTGTCCCAGTATATCTAATTTCAGCAGGTTGTGGTCGATGGAATGATAATCAAAATGAGTAGTGACAATATCCGTAGTCATATCGTTGGCCGGATGCTGCACCGGGGTAAAGGAATAAATTTCTTCTCCCAAGGGAAGAACAATAATTCCTCCTGGATGCTGTCCCGTCGTCCGGCGCACTCCTACGCACCCTTCCACCACTCTGGAAATCTCGCAATTTCGTTTTCGCACTCCTCGTTCTTCATAATAATTTTTTACATAGCCGAAAGCCGTTTTATCCGCCAAAGTACCGATGGTCCCGGCACGGAAGGTCTGTCCCTCTCCAAAAATCACTTCGGTATATTTATGGGCTTTACTCTGGTATTCTCCGGAAAAATTCAAGTCAATATCCGGTTCCTTATTTCCTTTAAATCCCAAAAATGTCTCAAAGGGAATATCAAACCCTTCCTTGCACAAAGGCTTTTTGCAAACCGGGCATTCCCGGTCCGGCATATCGCATCCGGCCCGGCCCGCATAAGCCCGCACCTCTTTGGAATCAAAATCACTGAAATGGCAGTGCTTACAATAATAATGGGGAGCCAGGGGGTTGACCTCTGTAATACCCGCCATGGTTGCTACAAAGGAAGACCCTACCGAACCTCGAGAGCCTACCAGATAACCGTCCTCATTGGATTTCC
>CAMNQH010000026.1 GCA_946549035.1 uncultured Lachnospiraceae bacterium
AACGCTTGCTGAACTGCGGAGCGCGACGAGCCGCTTTGAGGCCGTACTTCTTTCTTTCTTTCATTCTCGGATCACGAGTCAAATATCCGTTGGACTTCAGCACCGGCCGGTAATCGGCGTCAGCCTGAAGAAGCGCCCGGGCAATACCGTGACGGATGGCGCCTGCCTGTCCGGTAAATCCGCCGCCGCGAACATTAACTTTTACGTCAAATTTATCAACCGTTTCGGTTGCTACTAAGGGCTGGCGAACAACAACTTTCAGTGTCTCCATTCCCAGATATTCGTCGATATCTCTTTTATTAATGGTAATCTTACCGGTACCAGGTACTAAGTATACTCTGGCAATCGATTTTTTTCTTCTTCCTGTTCCATAATACTTTGCATTGGCCATTGTGATTTACCTCCCTGACTAAAATGTATAAACTTCGGGCTTCTGTGCTGCATGCTTATGCTCTGGTCCTGCATATACGAACAGCTTCTTGTACATCTGCCTACCCAAAGGTCCCTTGGGGAGCATGCCCTTCACTGCTAATTCCATTACCCGCTCCGGCTTCTTCGCCAACATTTCCTTTAAGGTAGTCTCTTTCATCCCGCCTACGTAATCGGAATGACGATAGTAAATCTTCTGACCCAGCTTCTTGCCGGTTACTTTGATCTTCTCCGCATTCACGATGATCACATAATCACCGGTATCCATATGGGGCGTAAAAATCGGCTTATTTTTTCCTCTTAATATTCTCGCCACTTCAGATGCCAGACGGCCCAATGTCTTCCCTTCTGCATCAATTACATACCATTTTCTCTCAATTGTTGCCGAACTGGCCATAAATGTCTTCATTGATGTTTCCCTCCTTGAATTCTCAGTGATACTCTGATATCCGAATGCCGTCCACAATGCGCCGTTTTCATGCAACGCAAGATACTCATAGAGCAGGAGGTTCAAACCTTCCTGTCACCAGTGAGCCTGTATTTCATCCGTTCTATCTGTTTCTCACTATTTACATTTTTCCTTGTACATCAAAGCAAAAACGCTTCGCCGGGGTTGGCTCACATTTCTAACTCGCCATACTTGCCCATTATAGTACAAAGTCACTGACCTGTCAACTCTTTTTTAAAGTCAATCCCTATCATCGTAAGCCCGTGAGCCGGTGCGGTAGGCCCCGCCGCATTCCGGTTCTTTTTTTCTAAAATGAAAGGTATTTCCTGGGGCTTACGTTCTCCGATTCCCACCTGAATCAAAGTACCTGCGATAATCCGCACCATATTATATAAAAAACCGCCGCCTGTGATACGAATGGTTACAAGATCGCCGTTTTTTTCTACCTTACAGGAAAAAATCTCCCGAACCGTTTCCTGGGCCTGGGAATGAACCGAACAAAAGCTCTTAAAATCATGAATCCCAACCAGGTAATCTGCTCCTTGCTGCATTTTCTCCACCTCTAAGGGGCGGTAATAAAAATACGTATCCCGGCGTCTGGTAGGGAGGGGGAACCTCCGGTTTAAAATCCGATATTCATACGTCTTTCGGCTCTCGCACTTTCTAGGATGAAAGGCCAAAGGCACCTCTAAGGACTCTTGCACCACAATATCCTCCGGCAGCCGTTGGTTCAAGGCATAGGAAATCTTTTCCGCCGGCATTCTGGCGCAGGTATCAAAAACCGCTGCGTTTCCCAGAGAATGAACCCCGGAATCCGTCCGGGAAGCCCCTATCACAGCAATCTCCTCCCCGAACAGCTCCGAAAGCGCCTGATTCAATACCTGCTCTACTGTAATGCCATTGGGCTGCGCCTGCCACCCGTGATAATTCGTCCCGTCGTACGCTACGATTAACATCACCCGTTTCATATTCCAAGCCTCCAGTTACAGCCAGATTCCCACTGCTATCATAACGCCGAAATATACAATCACAATCATATAAGCAATCCCGTCCCGTTTTTGATATCTCAAGGGCTTCATTTTCGTCCTGCCGCTGCCTCCATGATAACATCTTGCCTCCATGGCAAGAGCCAGGTCATTGGCTCGGCGAAACGCGGAAATAAATAGCGGCACCAGCAAGGGAACCATATTTTTAGCCTTTTTGATGAGGTTTCCGGATTCAAAATCCGCCCCTCGGGCAATTTGAGCCTTCATAATCTTGTCCGTCTCTTCCACCAAAATAGGAATAAACCGAAGCGCTATAGACATCATCATAGCAATCTCATGTACTGGTATTTTTATGGCGTTCAAAGGCCGCAGCGCCTTTTCCAATCCGTCTGTCAATGCATTTGGGGTGGTAGTCAGCGTCACCACAGAAGTTCCTATAATCAGAAAAATCAAACGCATCGCCATTTTCCCGGCGCTGATGAATCCTTCCTGGGAAATGGAAAAAATCCAGAATTTCACCAAGGGTTCTCCAGGCGTCAAAAATAAATTGAAAAGAGCCGTAATAATCAAAATCACCACAATGGCCCGAAGCCCTTTTACCATATAACCAAAGGGAACCTTAGAAAGCCAGATAAAGCTGGCCATAAATACTGCCGCCAGCCCAAGTCCCACAGGATTTCGGAAGGTAAACAGGGAAATCACAAACAACAATGTGGCAAACAGTTTTGTCCTGGGATCCAGCTTATGGATCACGGAATCCGCTGGATAATATTGTCCTATCGTAATATCTCTTAACATGCTATTTTGCTCCAAACGTTTTTAAAATGGAATCCTTCGCTTCTTCCAAGGTAGTGGCGTTTACGTCCACAGACAGTCCTTTTCTCCGAAGCTCATGCATCAGATACGTAACCTGGGGAGCGGACAAGCCCACCTCCTCCAGCTCTTTGTAATGGGCAAACACCTCCCGGGGTGTTCCATCCAGCATCACTTTCCCCCGGTTCATTACAATCAAACGTTCCACATAGTTGGCCACATCCTCCATACTATGAGACACCAAAATCACTGTCATCTTCCATTCCCGATGCATCTTTGCCACCTGGTCTAAGATCTCGTCCCGCCCCTTGGGATCCAATCCCGCTGTAGGCTCGTCTAAAATCAGCATCTCCGGTTTCATAGCAAGAACGCCGGCAATGGCCACCCGCCGTTTTTGTCCTCCGGAAAGCTCAAAGGGGGACTGATACCATAAGTTCTCGGGCAGCCCCACAGCCCGCAGAGCTTCAAAAGCTTTCAACTCCGCATCTTTTTGAGACAGGCCCTTATTTTTTGGCCCAAAGCACACATCTTTAAAGATGGTTGTCTCAAAAAGCTGATGTTCCGGATACTGGAATACCAATCCCACCTTCTGCCTAAGCTTCCTTAAATCATAGTCCTTATCGTAGATATCTTCCCCATTATAATAAATAGCGCCTGAAGTAGCCTTCATCAATCCGTTCAGATGCTGAATCAACGTAGACTTACCGGATCCGGTATGACCAATGACTCCAATAAACTGACCGTCCTCAATCTTTAAACTGACTTCCCTTAACGCGTGTTTTTCATAAGCTGTCCCAGGACTATATTTGTAATCCACCTTATCTAATATCATTGACATAATGCTTCCACCAATTCCTGTCTTGTTAAAATGCCTTTGGGAACGGCCATTCCTGCCTGTCGTAATTCATGAGCCAGCAGAGTAATCTGAGGCACATCCAGGCGGTATTTTTTCAACGTATCCACCTGGGAAAATACTTCCCGGGGCGTTCCCTCCATCACAACCTTTCCCTGGTCCATTACATAGACACGGTCTGCCCGCACCACCTCTTCCATATAATGGGTAATCAGGATAATAGTCACTCCTTTTTCCTGGTTCAGCCGCTCCACCGCGTCTAAAACTTCCTTCCTGCCGTTGGGATCCAGCATGGCGGTAGGTTCGTCCAGGACAATACATTTAGGCTCCATGGCCATCACCCCGGCAATGGCCACCCGCTGTTTCTGTCCTCCCGACAGCTTATTGGGGGAATGCTCCCGATATTCCAGCATTCCTACGCTCTTTAAGCTTTTGTCCACCCGCTTTAAGATCTCTTCTGTGGGAATCCCGATATTTTCCGGGCCAAATCCCACGTCCTCTTCCACTACGCTGGCAATGATCTGGTTGTCCGGATTTTGAAACACCATTCCTGCATTTTTGCGGATATCCCAGAGATTCTCTTCCTCCGTCACATCTTTTCCGTCCACCCAAAGCGTTCCTTCTGTGGGGACGAGAAGTACGTTCAGATGCTTTGCAAACGTTGACTTACCGGAACCATTATGCCCCAGCACCGCCACAAATTCCCCAGGCTTCACGTCTATATCCACATGGTCAAGAGCCGTCTGAATGCTTTCCACATTTCCTTCCTCGTCCCTTCGGATATATTCATGCACCAGCTTTCTTGCTTCGATAAAATTCATGTCCGCTCCTTTTTATTCCGCCGTATCCCAGCTTAACCGATGAAGTTCCCCTGACAGCTTCATACCGGAAAATTGATTCTGCCGAAGGGCTTCATATAATACAACCGCCACAGAATTGGAAAGATTCAACGACCGGGTTTCCCCTGCCATGGGAATCCGCACACAAGCTCCAGGATGGGACGCCAAAAGCTCCTCCGGAATCCCCGCGCTTTCTTTTCCAAACATCAAGTAACAATCCGGCTCATACGTGACATCCGTATACACCTGCTGCCCTTTTGTGGTTGCCATATAGATCTTCGCCTCAGGATTTTTTTCCAGAAACTCCTGATAATTCACATAACGTGTCACATCCAGATCTTTCCAGTAATCCATACCGGCCCGGCGGATTTCCTTTTCATTGAGACGAAATCCCAAAGGTTCTATCAAATGCAGCCTGGTTCCTGTGGCTACGCAAGTACGCCCGATGTTCCCGGTATTAGCCGGAATCTCCGGCTCCAACAATACTACATTCAGCCCTGCCATTCTCTTTCCTTTCCTTATACTACCTGATACAATGCATCTGTCTTGGGAGGTTCCAAAAACCTTCGTTCCTCCCCATTCCATAGAACACGGTCATTTCCTGCCACGGCTTTTCCTGCCACGACTGCATGGATACCGGCCTTTTCCAGCTCTCTCACCAGCAAATTCCCATCCGGCGCCGCCATTAGCATACTTCCGCTGGAAATCAGCTCATAGGGATTCACACCGTAATATTCACACACTTCAATGGTTTCCTGGCGAATGGGAATCTGTTTCAAATCCATCTCAAGCCCTACGCCGGAGCTTTCCGCCAGTTCCCACAACGCTCCAAAAATACCGCCTTCTGTCACGTCGTGCATTGCATGAACCCCTGTCTTTACTGCTATAGCAGATTCCGGCAGCACCGATAAATACTGGTCAAAGCCCTTGGCAGTCTCCAAAAATCTCCCCGGAAAACGTGTCCGCAGCTTTTCTTCCTTCTCCTTGGCAATGATCGAGGTTCCCTCCAAACCAATCCATTTGGAAATCACAATGTCGTCCCCGGGCTTGGCTCCAGAAGTAGAAACCAGCTCTCCTTGTCTCGCCTTGCCTACTCCGCAGACAGAAATAAGGGGCTGATTCACGGCTTTCGTTACTTCTGTGTGGCCTCCCATAATCTGTACCCCGGCGCAGGCGCAGGCTTCCTCCATCTGGCGCATCATGGTTTTCAACTGGTCCTCCTCGCTCCCTTCCGGAAGCAGAATCGTCAGCATAACGCCAATGGGGTTGGCTCCTGCAGAGGCCAGGTCATTCATAGTAATATGAATCGCCAGATTTCCTATATCCTGTGCCGTCCCAGTAATGGGATCCGTGGACAGCACAAAAATCTCCCCAGGCTCCAGCTGCAAAGCGGCGCAATCCTCTCCCACTCCCGCTCCCAGCACTACCTCAGGGCGCTTTGTATGAATTTGTTTAAAAACGGAACGCTTTAATACAGGCTCCGGTACTTTTCCCACTTTTAGCATATGTTCCCCGCTTTCATCCATAATCTGGATAGATAACGAGGCTGTCTCATCATTTGAGGCAGCCTCTCTATCACCTATTTACTTATTCCTGGGGCTTTTCCCCGCTTTCTTCATCCTTTGGTTCCTCTTTTGCCTTATCGTCTTTTTCGGGTTCTTTTTCTGGCTCTTTTTCCGGTTTCTCAGGTTCTTTTTCTGGTTTCTCAGGTTCCTTTTCCGGCTTCTCTGCCTCAGGCTCTTGCTCCGGTTCTTGCTCTTGCTGTTCTTGCTGTTGCTGCTGCTGTTGCTGCTGTTCTTGCTCTATTCGCTGCTGTTCTAGTATTGCAGCCAAAGCCTCGTCGCTCCATGCCGCTGCAGCCGCCCGGATCGTGGCTTCATCCTGAGTTGCTAAAGCCGCGTTAATATTGGCAACCGCATCCGGATTCCCGAAGCCGGAGAAAGTTCCTACTTCATAAATAGTAGGCGACGGCCGATACGTACTGTTATTAAATTCCTCCCGGCTGACTTCCTGCCCATTTACTTTTACAATCTTCCAAAGCCTTGCAGTCTTGCCTTCATGAGAACCCTGCACCCTTGTAATACTGCCGATAGGAGCTCCCGTTCCTTTGAACTCAATTCCAGGATCTGTGGTGCTGGTCGTCTCGCTTTCAAAAATAACTTCACGCCCTGCTTCCCGGCTCTCCTGTCCAAATACCGTAAATGTAAGATACCCTCCACTGGTATATCCTTCAATATAAATCGGTGCACTGGTATTGTTGATAAACTTCAGATCCTTATAGGTTCCTGCAATGGCTGCGTCCGCCGATGGAGCCACATAGCTTACAACCATGGAATGGGCGAACCGTTCCACAATCTCAAGCTCCGCCCGGATCACTGCGTTATAAAGCGTAGTGGATACCTGACAAATGCCGCCGCCGTAAGATTCCACTGTCTGTCCATTCTCGTACGCTCCCGCCAGCTCATACCCATTCTCCGGCGTAAAAGGACTTACGATTTCATACACGGAAAACTGATCTCCCGGATAAACGACGCTGCCGTTAATCTTAGTAGCCCCGTTTGATATATTTGTGCTTCTGTTGCCGGAAGAGTGAGAAGCGTATTCCGTCTGAAAGCTTCCCAGCACGTCTTTTACCTTGCTCAATTCCGCTTCGCTTCCTCTGGGTTCCACAACATCCGCCACAAGTTCCACTTTACCGGAATGTTCTTCCCAGGGCTGCTTAAAGTATTCTTCAATAGCGGCAACGGATTCTTCCATATTCACAGTAACTCCCTGGCTCCCGGGAATTACAGTAAACGCTCCATTCTCTCTAGTAAGCCCGCCGTCTTTGGCTTCCGTATTCAGCGCTTGAGCGTTAGCCTCCAATACCCTTCGAATTTTTTCTGTATCTACGGAGCATCCAATCTCATACACCCGGTCTTCATGTTCTAAGTCCTTCATGGCCATATACCGGACAACAAGATTCCCGGACTTGCCCAGCCCCGCCGCTTCTTTCACAATATCCGGATTACTCCAGGAAAGCCCCAGCTCATTTGCCGTAACTTCGATTTCATTCTCTCCCGCTGCAAACGTCACCTTAGTGCTTCCAAGCTGGCTGACATAATCTTCCACCTCGGCCGCTGCTTCTTCTTCCGTCATACCTCCCACACTGATATCGCCGAAATATACTCTCTGGGGAATGGTATCATCCCCTTGGGCACTGACATTTAAAGTAACGCTTAAGACTGCCGCCGCCCCTAAAACCAACGTCAGCGCGGCCGTCGCTGTATACAGTTTCCATCTCTTCATTTTCGCCACTCCGTTCCATAAAACAACACTACATAGTCTGTTCCCTATTTTACACATATTCTCCCAGGTTTTCAAGATATATTTCAACTAATATCATTGACAGAATTCTTCGGTTTCTGTATATTATGAACATACTGATTTATACAAAAGCCGCTACAATTACAGACAATACCATAGCCGCCACCAATACCAGGGCAATCACGGCCGCTACGACTCTTTTTTGTTTCGATTTGCGAAAATCCATGTATCTCACCTCACTTTTGACATAGAAAGGACCATATGCCATGTTTCCATTTTTTACTATTTTCCTCTTATTTCTCGCCTGGTTTACCTACAATAAAATCCGCATTGAAAAGAAAGAAAAGGCTAGAGAGGAAGCTTTCTGGAAAAAAGAAGAAGAAGCAAACGCCACCAGGAAAAAGGATATTTCCTTACTTCCTTATGTCCGCATCCCTATGGACCGGCTTCCCTTCCAGATTCGCCCAAAGGACGAAACCCTTGTTGCCTGCGAAGAGCGGGTCCGTGCCCTCTCTCAGGAAAAGATTTTAAATCTAACAGGCAAGACCAACACCGATCTGAAGCTTCTCTACGGAGCGCCAAACCTTACCTTCCTCAGCCAGTGCGACCTGAATTTTACAGAATTGGTACGCACCATGCAGACATGGGGAGCGCGGCTTTATGAATTGCTTTTGATAGAAGAAGCAGCATGTGTGCTTTCTCATTCCATCCAATGGGGCAGCGATATCAAAGCAAGCTATCTCCTGCTGGCCCGCATTTATCGGGAACAGGGAAATCTTTCTGCTCTGGAAGAATTAAAGTCTTACGCCCGGCAGCTGGACTCCCTAATGAAGGATCCCATTTTAAAAGCCCTGAATCAATGAAACGGCCGCCCTCTTTTTGGCATTCTTCCATATTGAAAAATCAGTTGATCCGTCAGTCGGGACGCTTCGTTTCTGGTAAGCGTCTCCAGTTCAACGGACAACTCTATTTTATGATATCCGGCAAAATCCTTCAAGTATTTCTTTTGCTGCGGCGTAATGGGACTTCGTTTTTTCGCCTTATATTCCAAGGCTGCAGGTTCAAATAATTCTTCCTGCCCCTCTCCAAATTCTTCCCATAACAGTTCCAGCAAACGGCCGCAGGCCTTTGCATCCTCCAGGGCGCGATGCTTTTGTTCTTGGAATAACCCAAACCTCAGGCCCAAGGCTTCTAGTGTTTTACGTTTCTCCCCAGGAAGCAGCTTTCTGGAAAGCTTTAGGGTATCCACCCCACACGCGTCAAAGGATAATCCCAAATTCACTGCATTCTGCTTCAAGAAGCTGAAATCATAGTAAAGATTATGTCCCACCAGGGGAAGCCCCTGCCAAAACTCTAAAAAATCCTCCATCCCCCGGCGCAATTCAACTCCCCTTTGAGCCATATCCGGTGTAATCCCTGTAAGAGCGGTAATCTCTTCTGTCAGAGGAACCCCGGGATTCACTATAACCTGAAACGCTCCTACCTCTTTTCCTTTCCTGTAACGCACCGCCCCAATCTCTAAAATCCGGTCTCTGCTGGCCTTTAACCCGGTCATCTCCAAATCAACAGCCACATATTCTTCTAGCATATCTTATCCCCCGCCCTGCACAAATCCTCCAGAAAACATTGACTGCACTTGGGAGAACGCGCCGTGCAGATTGTCCTTCCCAGGGTAATGATTTGGATATTATAAAGAATCCAATGATCCTTCGGCAGCACTTTCATCAAATCAAACTCTATTTTTACCGGATCCTCCTCCTTGGTAAATCCCAGGCGGTTGGAAATCCTCTTTACATGAGTATCCACCACAATACTCGGCTCGTCATATACATTCCCCCGGATTACATTGGCCGTCTTTCTTCCCACGCCGGCCAACGTCAGCAAATCCTCCAGCTCTCTTGGAACTTCTCCTTGATACTCTGTGAGAATCCTGCGGGCGCATGCGATGATGTTTTTTGCTTTATTATGATAGAATCCGGTGGAATGGATATCCTGCTCTAATTCTTTCAAATCCGCCTCTGCAAATTTCTCCAGAGAATCATATTTTTGAAATAAATCCTTTGTCACAATATTTACCCGGGCATCGGTACATTGGGCGCTTAAAATCACCGCAATCAAAAGCTGCCAGGGATTCTCATGGTTCAGGTAACAGCGGTACTCCCTGCCGTAAGCTTCATCCAGCCGTCCCAGGATCTCTTTGGTCCGTTTTGTCATTGGTCATTTCCTCCGGTTCTATGGGTATGACGGCCGCCTGGCCTGTGAATGCGTCTCGTTTTTCATAGAAAAACAAATAAAACTGCCGTTCCTTGCAGCGTCTGGGATATCCCTTTTGGCTCCCCTTGATTAACCCTGTAAAATCATAATAAAAGCCTTCCAGATGAGCGTTCTTTTTCCCGCAAATACGCCTGGAAGCTTCCTTCCATTCCTGCCAGCAGGCTGCCCAGGCAGGACGACTCTTCATCCGTTCCCTGCTATACAAGTCAAAGGTCAAGGTCTCCTGATATAAGTCTTTCGGGCCGCTGTCTGTTTTCTCAATAAAATCCAGTAAAATTTCACAACGGCGCATACGGGAATGGCTCAAAAAGAACAGCCCGTTTTTATCATAATATTCTCCCAGCTTATAAAACAGCTCAAAGGGACTGTCAAAAGCCTCCTTCAGCACTTCCATGGTCATGGCGAACTGTCCGCTGTTATAATAGACCTCCAGCATTTCCTCCACCCATTTCATGCGCAGCAATTCCTCATAGGTCAGCCATTTCGTAGCCAGTACCTCATAGGGCGGCGCCTTGCGGCAGAGAATCCCATAATCCTTTTGTTTTTCATACATGGGGGAACCTTTCAGTATTTTCAGGAATCCAAGCTGAAGCTGATGAGGGTGCAGCCCGTAAATGCAGTCAAAAGAATTTTGAAAGCTTTCAAAGCCCTCTAAGGGAAGCCCGGCAATCAAATCCAGATGCAGATGTATATTTCCCGCCTTCTTCAATCGTTCCACCGACGTCTTAAGCCTTTGCAAATCCGTGACCCTGCACACCTCATTTAAAGTCGCCGCGTTTGCCGACTGAACGCCGATTTCCAGCTGCACCAGTCCGGGACGCAAGGTCGCAAGAAATTCCAGTTCCTCCTCCGTCAGCAAATCCGCCGCGACTTCAAAGTGAAAATTCGTAATCCCATTATCATGCTCTTTCAGAAAACGCCAGATGGATAAGGCATGAGAATGATTACAATTAAAGGTACGATCCGTAAATTTTACCTGGGGCACCCGGGACAAAAGAAAATGAGACAGTTCCCCATATACCAGGGACAAGCTGCGGAAGCGGAGGCTCTTTTCTATGGAAGAAAGACAGTAGCTGCAGGAAAACGGACAGCCCCTGCTGGTCTCATAATAAATGATACGGTTCTCCCATTGTTCCAGATGTTCATAGAAAAAAGGAAGTTCGTCCATGGAAAGAGGCGCCTGAGGCGGCGTCTCTACCAGCTCTCCTTTTGAACTTCGGTATACAATCCCTTTTACTTGATCCAGTTCTCTCCCGTCAATATAATGGCTGCACAATTCCCGAAAGGTCTCTTCCCCTTCTCCCCGAAGAATCCCCAAGACCTCCGGATGTTGTTCTAAAAACGACCTGCTCTCATAAGACACTTCCGGGCCGCCTGCCCAAATGGGCAGCCGGGGCATCAATTTGTGCATCTCCTCCATCAGCTCACATACATAAGATATATTCCAAATATAACAGGAAAATAAAAGCACGTCCGGCTGCTGCCGATACAGCTCCTGCAATATCATCTCTGTCCGGTGATTGATGGTATATTCTGCCACTTTTGTGCAGGCTGAATATTCTTTGGCATACGCTTTCAGGCTGTACACCGCCGGGTTGGAATGGATATATTTTGCATTGATTGCCACAAGTAAAATCTTCATCCTGATTGTTCCTTCCTATATTCTAAGGCCTTCTTTGCCTCTATGGCAGCCATTCCCGCATCTTTTGTATAGATATCGGCCCCGATACTTTTGGCAAACCCCTCCGTGACCGGGGCGCCGCCTACCATAACAATAAACCTGTCCCTCAGCCGCCGGCTCACCAACCGTTCCACCACTTTCTGCATTTGGGGCATAGTAGTAGTCAGCATGGCGGACATGCAGATAATATCCGCCTCATATTCTATGGCTTTTTTCAGAAATGTCTCCGCACTTACGTCATATCCAAGATCATAGACTAAAAATCCCACTCCCCGCAGCATCATAACCACCAGGTTTTTTCCGATATTATGAAGATCCCCTTTCACCGTTCCGATTACTACCGTACCCACAGGCTCCCGGGGCTGCTCCTGCAAGTACTCGCTTAGAATCCTAGTCCCAACGGACATGGCATGACTGGCCAAAATAACCTCTGGCACGAAAAATTGTTCGTCGTGATATTTTCTGGTTACGGATTCCATGGCGGGAATCAAGCCAAAATCCACAATCTCCCAGGGTGTGCATCCTTCCTCCAGCGCCTGCATAATCAGCCACTTGACACGTTTTCCTTTCCCCGCCTCGATGGCAGCGATTATTTCCTCCAAGACTTCCATTTTTTATCCCCTATTCAAAAAACATATACTCCGTATAAAATTGATTGAAGTCTTTATCCGATGACAGCTCCACTTCTTTGGAAGACGCTAAAATCTGCTGCAGACGCTTGGGTGAATCCTCCTGGGTAAGATAGAGTCTGGCTCCCCTTAAAGAGCTGTTACCTACAGCCGTCGTTTTTCCTTCCAGCTCTTTTGGGAGCATTCCGATTCCAACAGCCTTTGCTAAATCCACCCGATACCCGAAGCCCCCTGCCAAAAATACCTGGCTTATATCCTCATAACCCACGCCAAAGCGTAAAAGCAGCGTCTCGACCCCTGCCCGCACGGCGGATTTGGCAAGCTGGATTTCCCGCACATCCTTCTGGGTAAAGACAATCGTCTCCCCCTTCTTTGTCTCCGCCAGAGGAAATCCCTCTTCAAAATAATCCTCCTCCAGCATCCCCGTCTCATCCACCAGCTCTTCTTTTACAAGCTCGTAAGTCGTCTCTATCACTCCGGTGCCGCAAAGCCCTACCGGGGGTTGATTTCCAATCGTCTCAACCTGGGCGTTTCCATTCTGGACGGATACGCCGCAGATTGCTCCCGGTACGCTTCCCATGCCCCAGGAAATATTTCCTCCTTCAAACGCTGGCCCCGCCGCTGTAGAGGTTACAAGAATCCTGTCTTTACTGCCAAGGGCCATCTCGCCGTTGGTGCCTAGATCTATCAGCAGACAGGGCTTCTCCCTTCGGTCAAACTCACAGGACAGCATCCCGGCGGAGATATCCGCTCCCACATAAGTGGTAATTCCCGGCAGCAACGTCACCTGGGCGTTGAGCTTTAAGGCCGTCTCCCCATGTTCTTTGATTTGGGATGCGAACATCTCTTCAAACGCTGCAGTGATGGTTTCAATATTCACCGGGGTAAAGGGGTATACCCCCAAGGTCTCGCAGGAATATCCCATAAGCAGATGGCCCATAGTGGTATTTCCGGCTATAGCGATTCGTCCTACCAGCTCGGGCCGGGCGCCGCTTTCTGCCAGCAGCCGGCAAATTCCTTCGTATAAGTCCCGGCAGATGCTCTCCTGCAAAGCTTCTTTTTCTCCTTCATTGGACGCCTGAATCCGTGAGATCACGTCCGCGCCGTAGGCGCGTTGATGATTAATAGACGTCACGGTATGCAAAGACTGGCCCCGGGAGCGGCCTACCAGTTCAATGGCAATGGTGGTAGTGCCGATATCTATGGCAATATCATACCCGGATTCTGTTTCCGCCGACCTTGTTTCTTCCTCCGGGCTGCCCGCCACAACCTCAAACCGAGATTCATCTGCTGATGCAATGACCAATGTGCAATCTTCTCTGGGATAAGCGGAGCAGGCAAGTCTCCATCCCGCTTCCAATTCTTCCTGCCCCAGACATTTCACATCTTCCTCTCCCGGCTCCGTGGCTCCTTGTATCATCTGTACCCGGCACTTCCCGCAGCGTCCCCCGCCGCCGCAGGCGGCGCTGATATAAACCCCCTGTTCTCTCAGCTGATCCAGCAGGGTTTCGTCTTCCTTCCCCTGGAATACAATCGTTTTTCCTTCCCTAATCACTTTTATTTCCATGGCTTCATTCTCCATTTCCTAAAATGCATATCCGTCCCGCTTCTGTCCTGTGTCCAGAATACGATATTTTCCACAATACGTCAAGAGGCCGCCCCCTGCCGGCACCACAATCCCATGGGTGTGTTCTGCAAATATATCACGTCCAAATACCCTCCGTGAACAAGGGGGATCATAAGCAAAGGACAAACGGCTATCCCGGAGATAGTTGTTTGTCCTTTAGATGAATTATCGTTTATCCCTTATCGTTTTGTCACAACTTTTTTTGGTTCAGACCAGGAAGAATAATAGGTCTTTTTAGAAACTGTTTTATAGCTTCTTATTCTGACATAATAATTCTTTTTAGCCTTCAACCCCGTTTTCTTCAGAGAAGCCGTCTTATTTCCCTGAACTTTTAACGTCTTACTATCTCGAAAACTTTTATTTAAAGAATACTGAATCTGATAGCCAGAACTCTCCTGGGAGTTCTGATTCCTCCATGTTATGGTAAATCCTTTTTTCGTACCCTTAAGCGATTTCATCTTTGGAGCCCTTGGGTTGATTTTAAACGATTTAGAAAAACTTCCTGTATAATTGCCTTTAAAGCGAACAGTCACTTTATAAGTGCCAACTGATTTACATGTTCCGGAATAGGAAATAGAATAATTCGAGGAAGAAATAGGCTTTTTATTTGCATCTATTACAGTCACGGCCGGTTTTTGTATCTTGCCATTATAGGTATAGATAAGCTTAGACAATTTCAAACTCTTGGCATACGGAATTGTCTTTTTCTCTATACGGCCGCAGCCGGAACATTTACGATTCTTCTTTCCGTTCTTTTTGGTAGTTGCCTTCGTGACGCTGCTCGTCTTATAGGTATGCGCTTTCTTAGCAATCGTTTTTGTTTTCGTCCCATTACAAACAGTACAAGTATAGACTTTTTTTCCAGTTTTACTGCAGGTCGCCTCTTTTTCTATTTTTCCTTTATCCCAACTATGGGTATGAGTGTCGGAATACTGTAAAATATATGTTCCACTTCCACCATAATATTTACTTACTCTGATATAATAGGTTCCGGCCGGCATCTTCTCATTAACCAAAAACTCCCTGTTGATGGGTCTCTCTCTATAAAGCTCCCGATAATCCGAATCATAGACTGCGATAATTCCATCTACTCCTGGTTCCGGCATGGCTCCATTGTAATGATTGATATACCGGATGCTGGTAAAAGTCTCTTTTGGCAGCGTAAAACGATAAAAATCATAATCCTCATTTACAGAAAGAAAACCCTTGATTGTCTTGTTTCCTGAAAGCGTCATTGCCGTTTCATATTTATCGTTAGGTTCTATTTCATTACTATTTGCCGACTCAAAAGAAGCCCTCAGCCTATATGTCCCTGTACAAGAACCTGCATGACCATGTATACGTACCATGTAAGTTCCCGCCGAAAGATCTGCATCTACATTCATCGTCTTCGGATTTTCTGTAGAAGTATTGCCCAAAAGATTTGATTCTACATAGCACTCCGCCATGTCTTCATCATAGATATAAACATAAGAATAGCCAATTCCAAGTCCCTGATATTGTATTGTCAACGTACCCTGATTAGGAATCGTTACACGATACCAATTTACCCCTCCCCTCTCTGTCAACTCCCCATTTGTCCACGTTTCACTGATCGGAAGATCATAAGTCGCCGCCAGCACGTCTGTTTTTCCAAAAAACAAAATACAAAAAGCCAGCAGGCATAAATTTAAAAGTCTTTTCCACGCCTTCATAATACTTCTCCTCCTCTTTTCTTTCAATTGGGTGTTTGCGAAATGCCAAAGCCAGGGAAAAGGGAAGTGAACAACCGCAAATGGTCTGCTGCTCACTCCCCCTTTTCCCTGGCGTCCCTTCCAGCCCTTATCTAACCTTATGTATCACAGCATTGTTCCGTACATACTGAAACACCTGCCTATTTTGTCACCGCTGCTTTCGCTGTCTCTGCGCATGTAGCCGCATCCGGTGTATAGTAATCTGCGCCGATCTGGTCTGCAAAGCTCTGGTTTACCGGAGCGCCGCCTACCATAACAATGTATTTATCCCGCAGTCCCCGGCTTTCAAGCTCATCAATCACGGACTGCATACTGGGCATAGTAGTGGTCAGCAGTGCGGACATGCAGATCACATTTGCTCCTACTTCTTCTGCCTTGTCAACAAATACTGCCGGCTCTACGTCAACGCCAAGATCCGTTACTTCGAATCCAACGCCCTTTAACATCATAGCAACCAGGTTCTTGCCGATATCATGAAGATCGCCCTTCACCGTACCGATCACAACCTTGCCTACCGGCTCGTTTCCTACCTCGATCAGCTTCGGCTCCAGAATTGCAAGTCCCGCATTCAATGCTCTTGCAGCAACCAGAACTTCCGGTACGAACACTTCATTGTTCTTGAATTTCTCACCGATGACCATCATACCTGCCAGAAGGCCCTCGTTCAGGATCTCTTTCGGGTCCTTTCCCTCGTCCAAAGCTTCCTGTACCAATGCCTTTACATTCTTTGCTCTGCCCTTCTGTAAAAACTCACTAATCTCATGGATATCTGCCATTCCTGTTTCCTCCTTCATGAACATGCGATTTCCCGCTGCTTTTCTGTGATAATTTCAGTATAAAAGATTTCTCTCTCTTGGTTTGTACTTTTTTTAGAAAACAGGTATTTTTTTCACATTTTAACTTATTTTATTCCCTCTGTACGAACAATAAATTTTACGCTTCCGGTTACATCCGGATTCTTTTTGGTGAAGGTTTGATATTCCTTGCCTGCATCCAAAATGGCGTCTGCACGGTCCGTCAAAAGTTCCACGTCTCCATGATAAACATCGGACAGCTTTTGAATCCCCTCCTCATCAAATTCCAAAATCCCTTCCCACAAGCGGCTGGAACCGTCCTTAAGCTTGTTGACTCCGCCGGAAATCTGTCCCGTAGCCTGAGACAGTTTGGCTGCCCCGGATGTAAGAGCTTCATTATTAGCAACCAGCTGAGCGCTTCCCTCTGCAAGAGCATCGATTCCGGCTGTAAGCCCCGGCATTTGTTCTTTCATGGAATCCATCCCCTGTTTCAAGGGGCTGACGCCTTCTTCATACAACTGATCTACCCCGGCGGACAGGGCGCTGGCTCCCTGAGCCAATCCTCCTTTCTTCACCCCTTCCGCTATCTGAGATTTTGCTCCCTGAGCTCCGGAAACAGCCGCTGTCTTTGCCGCTTCTTTTGCCGCGCTCTCACAGGCTGAGGCAACGCTCTGACCCATAGCATCCTTTCCGGAGGCTGCAATACCCTGAACAATCTGGGGCGCTACTGTATCCTTTAAGGTGGCCGCTACCGCCGCCTCTACCTCACTGCGGATACTGTGTCCTGCCTGCTGCTGATAAGAAGCCTCCACCACATCTGTGATCGTAACGTTCTCTCCCATGGCCGAATACCCGGCAATAGCTGTATCCACTGCTTCCTTTTGGGCCTGATATGCTTCAAAAACTTTCTGCTGATAGAGGGCTTCTACCATCGTAGTATACAATTCACTTTCGCAGAGCTGTTGGCCGACGGCCTGGCTGCCTGCTGTGATTGCAGTCTCAAATTCCGATGCCGCCTGCTGGGCAATGGCTTCATGGGTTCCTTGTTGAAACGTCTCTTCCACGGCTGCTTCTGCCTGACTCTTAACGGCTCCCTTCTCTTCCTCTGACATAGGGGTATTTAAGGTACCTTCCAACTGCTTTACCCCTGACTCCAGCGCTTTTGCCCCGGCAATCAAACCGTTTTCAGCTGTAAAACACTCGCTTACTTTCCCCATTCCTTCTGCCAGGCTGTCAGCCCCGGTAACAAGCGCTCCCGCACCCTCTTTCAGGGTTACAATTCCGTCATTGACCTGAGAAGCCCCGGCGGTATAGTTATCTACTCCCTGTCTTAAGGTATCTACCCCGGAAGCATATTCTCCCATATTATTTTTCAAGGTATCCAGTCCGTCAGACAGCTCCCCGCTGCCGTCCACCAGCTTAGAAGAAGCATCTGTCAAGGTATCAATGGAGTCCGCCAGATGGGATAAATCCAACTCTTCATTTAACTGCAATCCTGACAACATATCGCTAAGGTACATGGTCATAGTCATATCTAAAGAAAAGTTCTCCACATCCGCCGTCACTTCTACATATTCCGGCAGTTCCAGGTCTGTTTCAAAATCCTCGCTTTTCACCTGAAGACTCTCTTTCAGCCCAGGCACGGCAACCCCGATTACCATTTGATTTTTCCCGTCGGAAATTACCTTCCCGTTGGTCACCTTTATATTTGTAAAATCTTCTGACAAAATCATACCGCTGACCGCTGTAAAGGGAACTGCAACTTCTTCCTGTTTTCCGTTGATAGTCGCCTTCACCTTTTCCTTATTAACATAATCCATACGGATTGTGACGGTTCCACTCTTTCCTGCAAGCTCCGCCGGAGCGATTGCTTTTCCGTTCAGCTGATACGTAATGTTCATCTCCACCGGAAGCTCCTTCTTAGTAATCCCCTGATAATAAATATCCTTTCCTTTTGCCTCCCAGGTAATGGTGCCGTCGTCATTTTTCTGATATTCCTCGTTCCCCTTCACATTTTCAATCTCTAAAAGGTCCGTGGCGTCTGTCAAGGTTTCTTTTTTGTCAGGATTTTTCAGCCACTCGCTGACGATAACGCTTTCCGGTTTCCCGGAGGCGTCGGCCAATACATAAACTGTCTCTTCTTTTCCGCTGTTTCCACTTTTTTGCCCAACCTGGCCCTCCAGCGCCTGGGTCAACAGCTCCTGCTCCTTTTCTTCTTGCTCCGGTTTCTCTTCCTGGCTCTCCTTCTGGCTTTCCGCTGCCACGGTCTCCTTCTGCTCCACATTCCTGGCATATACGGAATACCCAATCCCAGTCCCAAAAAGCGCAACCGTCAGGATTCCTGCTCCAAAACGGATGATATATTTATTCTTAAATTTATTGACTAACTCTTGATACTTCATATGGCTCCTCCTTCATCATAACAAATCACCTTTTTCTCCTTGTCTCTAAAGCCGATGCTGGTGGCCAAGATGACTTTATCCAGCATCATAAACATAGCGGGAAGGACAAACAAAACTACCAAAAGACTTACTATAGCCCCTCTGGCCAACAAGGTACACAAGGAACTAATCATATCAATACTGGAATACATTCCTACCCCAAAGGTGGCCGCAAAAAAGCTCAATGCACTAACAAATACAGATTGGGCGGAGCCGTTTAAAGCTTCCGTAACGGCTTCCCGTTTCTCTGCACCCCGGCTTCTGTAGCGTTTGTATTTATTGGTCATCAAAATCGCATAGTCTACCGTGGCCCCTAATTGAATCGTCCCTATCACAATAGATGCAATAAAAGGAAGCACCGTCCCGGTATAGCTGGGAATCCCCATATTGATAAAAATTGCAAACTCTATCACTGCCACCAAAATTACCGGCAAGGAAATGGACTTGAGCACCACTGCAATAATCATGAAAATCAACAGAATAGACACGGCGCTTACCGTTTTAAAATCTTTATCCGTAATGGTAATCAAATCCTGTGTACAAGGCGCTTCTCCAATTAACATGGCTTTCGTATCATATTCCTTAATAATCCTTCGGATATTGTCACATTGTTCATTTACTTCGTCGCTTCCGGTTTTATACTCTGACATAACATAAATCATTTGCCAGTCGCCATTGTCCAGAATTTCCCGGAACTCTTCCGGCACCATTGCGTCCGGAACCAAAGGCCCAACCACAGAATCCAGCCCCATGGCCAGCTTCACGCCCTCCACCTTTGATAATTCTTCTTCCATAGCTCTGGCGGCCTTAGACTCCATATTGCTGTCGGCCAATATCACATGGGTGGCCCCCATATCAAATTCGTCCTCCAGGGCGTTTCCTGCCATTACGCTTTCCAAATTCCCCGGCAGTGTTCCCATCAAATCATAATATACTTTATTATGGCTCTGCCCGTAAAAAGCCGGCCCGATGATCACAAAAAACAACACGATAAAAACAGGATAATACTTCGTTACGAACGCCCCAAACCGCCCCAAATCCGGAATCAGCGGCCGGTGCCGCGTTTTCTCTATCCATTTATCCAATACTAGAATCATTGACGGAAGAATCGTTACGCATCCCACGACTCCAAACACAACGCCTTTCGCCATAACAATTCCCAAATCCATGCCCAGAGTAAATGTCATAAAGCACATCGCCAAAAATCCTGCAATCGTGGTAATGGAGCTTCCCACCACGGATGTGATGGTCTGGGAAATGGCATGGGCCATAGCCCGTTTCTTTTCTCCCGGATATCTCTGGCAGTTCTCCTGGTAACTGTGCCACAGGAAAATGGAATAATCCATAGTAACCGCAAGCTGCAGTACTGCCGCCAAGGCCTGGGTGATAAAGGAAATCTCACCGGAAATCTGGTTGGTTCCAAGATTATATACAATGGCCATCCCAATACTTAACAAAAAGATAATCGGTATCAAGAAAGAATCCATGGTAACTGCAAGCACCAAAGCGGATAAGCCCGCCGCAATGATGACGTACATCACCGCTTCACTGTTACAGATTTTCTTTATGTCTGAAACTACCGCCGACATACCGCTTAACAGGCATTTCTGCCGGGTCATTCCACGGATAGCCTCTACCGCGTCCAAAGTCTCATCCGCAGACATGGAGGTATCAAAGGTAATAATCATCAGCTGGCTTTTGGTATCCTCATTTTCCAAAGCATCTTTCAAATCCCCCGGTAAAAATTCCATGGGAATGGAAATATCCGCTATGGATCCATACCAAATAACGTCCTTCACATGGGCGGTTCCTTTAATCTCTTCCTCCAAAGCCAGGATTTCTTTTTCCTCCATCCCCTGAACCACAGCCACCGAGAAGGCACCTGTCCCGAATTCCTCCAGCAGAATATCCTGTCCTTCCATTGTTTCGATATCCCCAGGCAGATAAGATAAAATATCGTAATTGATCCTGGTATTCAAATACCCAAACCCTGCAGGAATTAACAGCAGAAAGCTTACTATCAAAATCGGTATCCGCAGCTTTACAATTCTTTTTCCTAGTCGAATCATGCTTTTCACTTCTTTCTTTTTCATTTCCAGGCGCTCCCTGAATCTGAAATAAAGTATAAAAAAAAGAATTGAATTTTACCATATTCAATCCTCTTTCTCTGTCTTTGGTTCCTATACAATTTTCAAATAATGTCGTTTCTCTTATACAAAACCCACAAAATGTATCATCAGTTTCCTTCCAATACTTCCTTCATGGAATGCTTGATAATATAATTATACACCTCTACCATCTCCTGAGGCGGCACCGGCATATTGCCGCTGATCCATGTCATAACCACATAGCACATGGACTTGGCGTAATATTCCGCGATATGCTCCGGGGTAATCCAGGAATTCTTAGGCGCAAGGAATACCGCATGATCCTCCATAATCTCCAACAGTACCTTTCGCACACATTCCACGGCAATCTGTTCAAAGGAATTCTGACCCTTAAGGCGGCTGGCTTTTATGTAAAATTCTTTTTCCCGCTCAATGGCGGTAAAAATTAAAAGTATGGCTTCATCTATCATGCCCGCCTGGATTAATGGCTTGGTGGGCGCTAATACGTCGCGCATCACAATCCATTCCAAAAGCTCATATTTATCCTGAAAATGATTGTAAAACGTAGGCCGTATCACTCCCGCCTGGTCCGTGATGGCTTTAATGGTTATTTTTTCAATGGGCTGCCTGCAGGCCAGCTCTTTAAAGCTCTCTGCAAGCAGGTCTGGGGTGTTGTTTTTTGATCCGGTCATTGCTCTGCTCCTGCTATGTTCATTTCCTCTCTAGGATACACCATAACCCCTGCAGGAATCAAGAGGATTTTCCATTCCCGGAGCTCTCTTTTACAATATAAATCGGCCGCCCCTTGCTCTCCATATAATTTTTAGAAATGTATTCTCCCAAAACAGAAATCACCAGAAGCTGTATCCCGTTTAAAAATAAAATCAAACAAACAATCGTAGTATATCCGCTGACCTTATTTCCAAAAATCAAGGTGTGTATCCCTGTACCGATACCATATACCAAGGACAGGACAAACAATACCACACCTGCTGCCGCCGCAATGGTAATAGGGGTAGTGGAAAAGGAAAAAATCCCATTCAAAGCATATCCGAATAAGCTGCGAAAGCTCCACTTGCTTTGACCGGCCGCCCGTTCCACATTTTCAAAGGGAATCCACTTGGTATCAAACCCCACAAATGAAAAGATTCCTTTCATATAACGATTGTATTCCTTGCAAGCCAAGATAGACTCAACCATCTTCCGGCTCATCATTCGAAAGTCCCCGGCGCCGTCCGCCATATTCATATGGCTCATTTTCTGAATCACCTTGTAGAAGGACTTAGACAAAAAGCTTCTGATCTTCCCTTCTCCCTTTCGGTCCTTGCGAAATCCGGCGCAGCAGTCGTATCCTTCTTCTTTTACTGCATGATACATCTCCTTTAGCAGCGCTGGAGGATGCTGCAAATCTGCGTCCATAATCACGCAGTAATCTCCTGTAGACTGCTCCAACCCGGCAAACATAGCGGCTTCCTTGCCAAAATTCCTGGAAAAGGCAATATAACGGCAGGCGTTGTCTCTCTCTTTTAACTCACGCAATACATTCAGGGTATGATCTTTGCTTCCGTCATCTATAAACAGCAGCTCGGCTTCTACCGTTTTCATGGTATCCAATACCTTTTTGACCTCCTGATAGAATGACAAAAGCACCTCTTCTTCATTATAACAGGGCACAATGACCGTCAGCTTATCCATATCCTTTTCACTCCTTTTATTCCGTCAAAGCCGCCTCATCCTTCAGAAAGAGACGCCTTCTTAAAAATATGTTTTTTGCAGATCACATAATTCCCCAACACCGTTATTACACTTACCCCGATCTTCGCTGCAGATGACCCCACATGAAGCTGTCCAATCAGCAGATATAACAGCACGTTCTCCGCTGCCAATGTCAGCAGCCGAAGGCCCGCAAAGGGGATAAATTCAGAAATCCATCCTCCCTTAGAACCAAACACCATCTTTCGGTTGATGCAGTAAGATACCGCCACTGCGGCTCCCCAGGCCGCCGTATTGGCGGACAAATATCCCATTCCACTGCGTTCCAGGCCAAAATAAACCAGATAATTCACTACCGTGGTAAGGACTCCTCCGATCCCGTACAATACCAATTCCCGCACTTTTTCCCTTCCCTTTCGATCCAAAGCCCAGACCCCTATCGCTCCCCACACCAGAAAGCCTGCGGCTGATAACAAAATCCCGGCCGTTTGAAGGGGCGGCTCATACAAAATCTGAATCATATGGGTTCCCGCCTCAAGCTTTGCTCCCAGAAACGCCTGATTCACCGTCTCAACAGGGCAGTCTGCTCCATCCACCAGAATCCGGTATCCCTTCTGTATCGGAAACGAAGTAATCAAATATCCCGCTTCTGGCATCTCAATGATTCCCTTCACTTTCTCTTTTCCCGAAATCTTTTGCACCTCTAAGGGAAACACGGTGCGGTTCCCCAAGTAGGATTCCTTAAGGCTGTAAACCTCCATTTCTCCGATTTCAAAGCTTCCGCTGGTTGTTACATGAATTTCCTCTATCGGTTCACTTCCTGACAAAATATAGGTGAACTCTTGATTATGATTGGGATAAGGCGCGCCTTTCCCGGATAATTTATTCGTAATTCCATTCATGGAGATCACAACAGCTCCCCGGGAGGTCTGGCGCACTGGAAATCGTACCACGAGAATTTGATTCCTTAAGGGTTTTCTTAAACGTACGGTAAACTCCGTCTCCGATTCTTGTCTGACGTCATAATCCTTCCCTTCCTGTGGGTACAGCCTGGTAAAATGAGACTGGAACGCTTCTTGTGACTTTCCTTCCGGTACAATACTTTTTGCGGTCAATGCTTCCAGATTTTCCGGGAAAGGCAGCTTATCATAGGCTTCCTGGGAAAGAAGGTCGCAGCTCCCGTAACATAATGGAAGCACGTCTTCTCGTTCCGCCAGCACCGCTTCCCCTTTTTGCTGTCGAATCTCATACCCGGCAGGCACCATCTCCTCCCTTGTCTCCAGATACCGCACTCCCATAAGGTATTGGAAGAAGGGATTCACCCGGCCATACAGCCCCACCCGATTATTGTTTCCAATGGGATTGGAAATTTCATCGTAAAAAAAGGAACTGTAGGTTTTGTTTCCCGTAGAGGTATACATGGTCGTTCTTCCCGCTCCATAGGCCAATAATCGGTTGACCTCCTGATACGGCGCCAATACGCTGTCAAACCGGTAAGATTCTTTCTTATAAAATTCCTGCCTCTCTTCTTTCTGAAAAGGACTGACCGCAGCTTTCGTTTCTTCCAGCAAGGTATCCTTTTGGTGCAGGGTTATTCCAAACAAATAACTCCCGCCGCAAATCACTGCCAGAAGCCCGTAAAACACCCGCTTCCTCCAAAACGAGCCTCTATGCACAGGAGCCGTCCCTTGGGCATTTCGCACTGCTCCCCGTCCATTCCTCATCCATACAAACAATAAAGATACCAGAGCCAAATCCACAAGAACCCAGATTTCTTCATACAACCGGTACTGGAGATACGCTGCCATCCCGGTGAGTAATAAACACCATACAGGAGGGTTTTTGTGTTCTTTCCAATATTCCCCAAGGGTTTCTATTCCCAACAGAACCACTAACGGCAAAAACGGCATCAATATTTTAGGCCGGTCATATAAAAATCCGTTCAATATCAAAGGCACTACGCCCCAAACCAGACATAAAATCACGCCTCCAGCCAAAAGACGGGATTTTTTTCGATGTAAGGATAAAAATAAGAGAAATAATGCCAGCAATGTCAGGCCAATCCCATAATTATCATATAAAAGCGCCTGAAAGCTCCAACGAAACCCTACCAAACGTCCACTGGCGCTGCCTCCGTCCTTTACCGCCCCCATTCCCAGGATGGAAGCCGCCGTAGGAAGCAGCAGGGAGCCTGCCATTGCAACAGAAGTACCCGCCATTCCTGCATATTGTATGGTAAGCTTCCACCATTTCTTTCCCCATCCTGTCCCTTGATCCATATGAGTATACAGGAAAAACAAATACAGCACCAGCAAACCTGCAATGGCGTAATAGTAACTATGCAGCTCCATGAAAAGCATCATCAAAATCAGCAGTACATCCTTCCACCGCTTTCTGACGCCCTGTATGCACATCATTGCCCCCAGCAAAAAAGGCATATAATTTATAAATATGATTTGCCTGTGCATATGGAAAAAGCATCCGGCGCTTAAAAATAACATGCCTCCCGCCAGTGCAAGCTCCTCCTTGATTCCCTGCTTTTTCATCAAAAAAAAGCAAAGCAGTACGCTGCACAAATATCCTCCTATGGAATATCCCATAATCATCCACTCCATGGGTACTGCCGGAATCAGACAGGCAAGCAGCACATCAGGCCTTAGATACCCATAGTAAGAAAAATCATAAATGTTATTTCCTCCCCCTAAAGGCAGTTGTCCCGGAAACAACGTCCCTTCCTTTAAAATCGTCTGACGTATTGTATCCGCAAGAGACACATGCTGAGAAAACCAGTCGCAGGAGGAGCCATAGAGGCTGCCCTTTTGACAGGACAACAATATTAACAACAACGATGCCACTAGCAATATAGCCGGATACAGCCATTTTTTCTCTTTCCTAATTTTTTCTTTCATAACTTCCTCTTTTCCGACACACCCGCCGCGTCATTAAAAGCCAGTCGGAGGAATGCGTTTCAGCTTCTCCCTCTTCTCTCTCGGGTTTCACAAAACATATCTTAACGCCTTTTTCTTAAAATCACCCAAAAGAATTTCTAAAGATTTCTTAAGAATCATCGGATATAAATAACGAATTCCTTTATACTTTTGTCATCTTTTCATGATCTGCCGGGACAATTTCACTAATAACGCTAAAAAATAGTTTCCTTAATTATAGTTCATGTTGCGGTAGTTTCAGAAAACAAGACTGTCTCCCGTCTTATGGTACTGTCTGTAAAACGCCTCCTTTAAGATACGATTACGGTGAGACGTACCTTTGTACCATCCTCGCTTACATAAATATACGCCTTTCCCGGGCTCTCTCCCCGGATTCTCCCCCTTTCGTCCACGGTTGCAACACTGGAATTAGAGGTTGTGTATACGGGCGTGTTCCCGGAGGATACCGTTGGCTTTAGTAAATACACCTCCCCGGAAGACAAAGCCAGCTGCTTTTCTTTCAAACGAATCTGGGGCTTTTTTACATGTACTTGACATGTCTTGCTTACTCCGTCTATGGTAACCGTAATTACCGCAGTTCCGTTCTTCACAGCCGTCACCCTTCCGTTTTCATCCACCAGAGCGACGCTTTTCTTATTGGTTTTCCACTTGGGCTTGCTTTTGGAAGTAGAAGAAACCGAAAGCTTTACCATTCCCTTCCGGTAAAGAGAAACAGAGGTTCTGTTGAGACTGACCTTAGGCTTTTTTACCGTAACGGTACAGCTTACAGAGGTCTTATCCGCCGTGGCCGTAATCACAGTGGTCCCCGGCTTCTTGGCCAGCACCCTGCCGGAGGCGTCCACAGTGGCCACGCTGCGTTTACTGGATTTAAATACCACCGGATGACCCGTTGATACTTTCGCCGTCAAACGGGCGCTGTATCCGTTTTCCAAAGATAAGCTTTTGTGATTCAACGAAATCCTTGTCTTTTCCACGGTAATATTACAGCTTGCCTCCCCGTCTTTGATTTTCGCGGTTATTTTCGCAGTTCCAGCCTTCTTGGCCGTAATACGTCCATAAGTATTGACCGATGCAACCTTTGAATCGCTGGAAGAAAAGCTCGGCTTCTTTCCATTGGAAGTAAACGCATATAACTGAAACTCATCCCCGATTTTTAAAGTCTTACTGTAATCTCCCAGGATTACAAACTGATACCCAAAAGCCGCGTGTACTGGAGTATGATTAGAAATAAAAAGCATGGATGCCATGCAGAGGACAGCGGCTGCCGCCCAAAAGAATTTTCTGATATGTGACATAGAATTCCCCCATATGAAATGGTGAAACATGCCGCAGCAGATCATGATATAGAAGCCACGCAGACTGCCTGCACGGCTCCTTTAACATAACATGAACCACTCTTTTTTGTAAAGGGAACAAAACATAAAATCTTTATAAACTTTCCCTCTCTCCAAAATAATATTTTTCTTTTCTGCCTCCGGCATACGCCTTCACTGCCTCTTGAAACCGAAGGCCGTATTTTTCATACTTATGCTCCCCCACTCCGGTAACGCCAAGCATCTCCTCCCGGGAAAAGGGCAGCTTCACGCACATATCCACCAAGGTTTTATCAGAAAAAATAATATAAGGGGGTACGCCCTCCTCCTTGGCCAGGGCAAACCGCACCTTGCGCAGCTCGTCAAACAGATCCAGTCCCTTGCTGTTTAGCACCTCTGATCTTCTGTTTTTAGACTTGGATTTTGCAGCCCTTGTCTCCTGGGGCGCAGCCTTGGGCACTCGAAGGATCACAGGCAGTTCTCCCCTATGTACCTCCCGGGCCTTTTCGTTTAATCGCAACAGAGCATATTTGTCCCTAGTGGCGGATAAAATTTCTTCTATCATCATATATTGAATAATTTCCTTCACCCTGGCTTCTGTCAGCTCCTTCAAGACGCCGTAGCTGTCTAACTGCTGCACCTGATATTCCCGCAGCTTCGCCGTGTCGCCGCCGGATAAAATCCCCGCAATCACGTTGATTCCATAACGCTGACGGCATTCCCGGATACAATCGATTACACAAGACGCCTCCCGGGATACGTCTAATTCTTCAAACTCCTTCTGGCAGTTGGAGCAATGGCCGCAGACGCCTGTTTTTCCCTCTCCGAAATACCGGAGAATATATTCCCGCAGGCACCCGGCGGTCAGACAATAATAATTCATAGCCCCAAGTCTTCGTTCGTCCTGCTCCTTTATGGCTTCCAGCTCTCCTGGGCCGTACTCTGGATTTTGCTCCTTGTTTTCAATGAGAAAACGGTTAATCACAACGTCCTGAGGGGAATAAAGCAATACGCACAAAGAAGGTTCCCCGTCCCGCCCGGCTCTTCCGGCTTCCTGATAATAATTCTCCATGCTCTGAGGCATATTATAATGAACGACGTAACGGACGTTGGACTTGTCAATACCCATCCCGAAAGCATTGGTAGAAACCATCACAGGCCTTCTGTCATAGATAAACTCCTCTTGATTCTCTTTGCGTTCCTCATTGGAAAGTCCTGCATGATATTTGGCCGCAGGCACGGACGCCCTCTTTAACAGTTCATACACCTTTTCCACATTTTTCCGGGTAGCGCAATAAATAATCCCACTTTCGCCGGAATGCTTTTCCACAAAATCCATCAAATAATTATCCTTGCTTTTGGGCTTCTCCACTGCAAAAAAGAGATTTTTCCGGTCAAAGCCCGTAACCAGTACCTGGGGATTGGAAAGTCCCAGCACACACAAAATATCTTCCTTTACCAGAGCCGTCGCCGTGGCCGTAAATGCGCTGACAACCGGACGATGTGGAAGCCGCCGGATAAACTGGACGATTTTTAAATAGCTGGGACGAAAATCCTGTCCCCATTGAGAAATGCAATGAGCCTCGTCCACCGTAACCATAGAGATTTCTACCTGCCTTGCAAAATTCAAAAATCCTTCTGTTTCCAAACGCTCCGGCGCCACATAAATAATTTTATACTGGCCCTGCCGGGCCAGCTTTAAGGCTTTCCAAATCTGATTCTCCGTCAGGGAGCTATTGATATAGGCCGCATGGATACCTGCCTGATTCAAGGCGTATACTTGATCCTTCATCAGAGAAATCAAAGGGGACACCACCAGAGTAATACCTGAAAACAAAAGGGCCGGAACCTGATAGCAGATGGATTTTCCCGCCCCGGTAGGCATAATGCCCAGCACATCCCTCCCTGAGAGAATACCGTCAATCAAAAGCTTTTGTCCCTCCCGAAACGAATCATATCCAAAGTATTTTTTCAAAACCTCCCCTGGATTCATAGTACCTCCTTTTTTCCTGTATGCTTCTCTCGTCTAATTAAAAACAATCCCGCCGCGTCCGCCAAAAACCATCCAATAGGCACGGCGGCCCAAATTCCCGTAACCCCAATCCCTGGCAGGGCAGAAAGGGCGTAAGCCAACGCCACTCTAGTTCCCAGGGAAATCACGGTAAGCACCACCGAAACTCCCGGCCGTTTCACAGCCCTAAAATAACCGTAAAGTAAAAATAGAAATCCAATCAGGCAGTAGCATGCACCCTCGATTCTAAGATAAGAAGTCCCCACTGCCAACACCTCCGCCTCCCCAGGCTTTACAAACAAAAGCAGCAGCTCCCGGGCAAACAGGCAAACCCCGGCGGAAATGATCAGGCAAAACACCAGAGTACACATACCAGCTCTTAAAATTCCCCGGCGGATCCGTTCCTTTTTCCCGGCCCCGTAATTTTGAGCCACAAAGGTGGAAAATGCATTTCCAAAATCCTGCACCGGCATATAGGCGAAGGAATCAATCTTCACAGCCGCTGCAAAAGCCGCCATCACAACGGCTCCAAAGCTGTTTACCAATCCCTGAACGAGTAAGATTCCAAAATTCATCACCGACTGCTGCACACTGGTGAGAAAAGACAGATGCATCAGCTCCTTCATCACGCCCGAATCCCACTTCATGTCTTTTCTGCCAATTCGAAGCCAGGGACACTTCCACAAAGTATACACAAACATTCCCACCCCGGAAATGGCCTGGGAAATCACCGTGGCAACGGCCGCTCCTTCAATCCCCCATTCAAACTTCAGCACAAACAGAAGATCCAGCAAAATATTGCTTACAGAAGAAACGGCCAAAAACACCAGCGCTGCCAGGGAGTTTCCCAATGCCCGCTGTATAGAGGCAGCGTAATTATATAAAAAGATAACTCCAATGCCCCAAAAAATTATGGTAAGATAGCTTCCCATCATGGGCAGAATCTCCTTTGGCACCTGCAGAAATACTAAAATTGCATCCAGTCCGAGAAAAACAGACAGATTTAACATCACCGTCAGTCCGCCAATCAACAAAAAAGAAAGAAAAATCCCCTGCTTCATGCGGGAGAGATCTCCTTTTCCCCAATAAACGGAAATCAAGACGCCGCTTCCCATACAGAGTCCTAAAAGAATGGAATTTAAAAATGTCATTAAGGTATAGGCGGAGCCTGCCGCCGCTAAGGCGTCCCGTCCCACAAAACGCCCTACAATCAAGGTATCCGTAATATTATACGTCTGTTGGAGAAGGTTCCCCAATATCATGGGCAGGGCGAACAGCAGCAGCGTCCGGGTAATCCTGCCCTTAGTCAAGTCCATTTGTTTCATTTGTATTCCTCTCTGCAGGCAGCTTTCGGTATACCGTCAGCCACATGGTCAAAAAGCTGGCCAACCCTCCGATGGCATTGGAGACAGGCTCCGCTAAAAATACGCCCTTTACCCCAAATCCCAGCCTAGGCAGCGCCAACGTCAGGGGCACCACAATGATCGCCTTCCGCAGCAGGGAAAAGAAAATGGCCCGTTTGGCGTACCCCAGAGACTGAAATACCGACTGCCCGGCAAACTGAAACGCCATAAAGAAAAATCCAAAAAAGTAAATATTCAGGGCCTCCGGTCCAATTTTTTGCATGGAAGAGTCATTGGAGAATACGGAAATCAGAAAACGGGGGCACGACATCACCACCGCCCAGGCTATGACGGTATAGGCAATGCCCACGAATGCGGAAAATCGGATACCGGCTTTCACTCTTCCATATGCTTTTGCACCGTAATTATATCCCAACACCGGCTGAGCCCCGCTGGCAATCCCTCCCACCGGAAGAGATAGAACTTCCCGCACAGAATTTAAGACGGTCATAACGCCCACATAAAGATCTCCGCCATATAATTGGAGCGTATTGTTACAAACTACCTGAACCAGACAGTTTGTTCCCTGCATAATAAATCCTGCCGCTCCCAGTCCCATAATATCCTTTGTCAAAGACCAGCGAATGCTTAAATACTTCCTACGAATCACCAAAAGCGCCTTTTTCCCAGTAAGAAACCGAAGCACCCAAATCATAGATGCGAACTGGCTGATGACCGTAGCCAAGGCCGCCCCGCCGACTCCCATATCCATCACAAAAAGAAAGACCGGGTCTAAAATCAGATTTAAGACTGCCCCCAATACTGTGGTCATCATTCCTACCCGTGGAAATCCCTGGGCATTGATAAATCCGTTCAATCCTGTGGAAAGCATGGAAAACGCTGTGCCGAACAAATAGATACTCAGATACTGGTCCGCGTATACATAAGATGCATCACTGGCCCCGAACAGATATAGAATCGGACGCCGCAATACATAGCAAAATAGAAAAATGATTATCGAACTTCCAAGGAGCAGAGAACATACATTGCCAAGAATCTGCTCCGCCTTTTTATCCTCTCCGGCTCCCCGGGCAATGGAAAACAAGGGAGCCCCTCCGGTCCCGAATAAGTTCGTAAAGGCCACGACCAGAATAATGACCGGAAAGGAAAGGCCTACGCCGGTGAGGGCTACGTTGTTCGCTCCCGGCAGATGGCCAATGTAAATCCGGTCCACCACATTGTATAAAAGCTGAACCAATTGTGCCAACGTCAGGGGAATGGCCTGGGAGACAATGCTCCGAGAGACCTTCCCCCTGGAAAAATCATTTGCCATAGGACTCCCCTTCTTTTGCATTATTTTTGAACTATTTTTTCTTGTCCTCCCATATACGGCTGCAATGCCTTAGGAATGCTTACGCTTCCGTCTTCCTTAAGGTTATTCTCAAGAAATGCAATCAGCATTCGAGGCGGAGCTACCACGGTATTGTTTAACGTATGGGCAAAATATTTTCCACTCTTTCCGGTTACCCGGATCTTTAAACGACGTGCCTGAGCGTCCCCTAAGTTGGAGCAGCTTCCCACCTCGAAATATTTCTGCTGCCGGGGCGACCATGCCTCCACATCGATAGATTTCACCTTCAAATCCGCCAAATCCCCGGAACAACACTCTAAGGTACGCACCGGAATATCCAGAGAGCGGAACAAATCTACCGTATTCTGCCACAGTTTTTCAAACCACATGGGAGACTCTTCGGGGTTACACACCACAATCATCTCCTGCTTCTCAAATTGATGAATCCGGTATACGCCTCGCTCCTCAATGCCATGAGCTCCTTTTTCCTTCCGGAAGCAGGGAGAATAGCTGGTAAGAGTCTGAGGAAGCTGTTCTTCTTTCAATATAGTATCAATAAATTTGCCGATCATAGAATGCTCGCTGGTGCCGATTAAATAGAGATCTTCTCCTTCAATCTTGTACATCATGGCGTCCATCTCTGCAAAGCTCATCACGCCTGTCACTACATCGCTGCGAATCATAAAAGGCGGTACGCAATAGGTAAAGCCTCTTTCAATCATGAAATCCCGGGCATAGGAAATTACTGCGGAATGGAGCCTTGCAATGTCTCCCATCAAATAATAGAAGCCGTTGCCCGCCACTTTCCTGGCGCTGTCCAAATCCAATCCCTGAAAGCTTTCCATAATCTGGGCGTGATAGGGAATCTCAAAATCCGGCGCCACAGGCTCCCCGTAACGCTTCACCTCTACATTTTCACTGTCGTCTTTTCCAATAGGAACCGAAGGATCGATGATATTGGGAATTACCATCATAATGTTTTTAACCTTCTCCTGTAACTCGGCCTCCTGCTCTTCTAACTGGGCCAGCCGCTGTGCGTCCTTGGCCACTTGTTCTTTTAAGCGTTCCGCCTCTTCCTTCTTTCCCTGGCCCATCAGCGCGCCAATCTCTTTGGATATCTTCTTTCGGTTCCCCCTAAGGGCGTCCGCCTCCTGCTGAGCGGCTCTGGCCTTTGCATCCAATTCTATCACTTCATCTACCAGAGGCAGCTTGCTGTCCTGGAATTTATTCCGGATATTTTGTTTCACTATCTCCGGATTCTCTCGTAAAAATTTCAAATCTATCATGTTCCATTCCTCCTGTATGCCCACCATTCTACCGCTTTTTCCAATATCTTGCAAGTAAAACTTATACAACAATTCAGCCATTGCCGTATTACGTCCCATCACGCATACGTGAAAAGGGGCATAACCCTGGCAATGGCCAAACTTGGATTCTTTTATTCTAATTTTATTCGTGACGCAAAGCTTCGATGGGATTCAAATTTGCCGCCTTATAGGAGGGCAGCAGGCCGAATACAATTCCAATTATCATAGAAAAAACTACGGCTCCCACAGCCGCCGGCACACTGATCGCCACCAGCGTTCCGGTAAGCTTGGAAATTACTTCTGCAAGTATAATTCCTACAATTACTCCGATTAAGCCTCCCAAGCTGGTCAATACCGCGGCCTCCGTCAAAAACTGCCCCAGCACCTTGCTTTTTCTGGCTCCAATAGCCTTCTTTAAACCGATTTCCTGGGTACGTTCCGTCACAGACACCAGCATGATATTCATAACGCCGATACCGCCTACCAACAAAGAAATTCCTGCAATCCAAATCAGCATGGAATTAGTGGACTGGCTTAAATCCTGAATATCCTTGGCCTGTTTTAAAAGGTCAATGGCCTTATATTGTATGGTATCGTCGGAAACGCTTAAGTAGCTGTTTAAAATCTCTTCGCTCTGTTTACCAGCAGCCGTCATATCTTCCGTCTTATTTACCGTGAGCACCAGCTTCTGGGGTTCGTCATACCCATACAGCGCAGGCCATACCGCGGAAGGAACATATACCTTTCCTCCGCCCCCTTGATTATACATCTGATAATCTTCCATACTGTTTATCACAGGCTCAAATTTGCTGGATTTCTCCACAATACCGATCACAACAAAGGGCTCCTGCTTAATCTCTATGGTCTTCCCCATAGGATCCTCCCCTGGAAACAGCGTCTCGGCAGACTCCTTATCCAGTATTGCCACTTTTCGGAATTGACTGTAATCCTTTTCGTCAAATCCCCGGCCGCTGCGGATTAAGTAATTACAAACATCAAAATACTCCCGGTCGACGCCATAGAGACTCCCTCCTGACATTCCGACACTTTGATGGTATATCGTATTATACGTATTTCTTGACACAAACAACGTTGCTTCTTTTACAACGTCAATTTCCCTAATCTGTTCTAACACATCATTGGTAATAACAGGAACGCCGTCCGGAATACCGTTGTAGTCCATTTCATAAGCGCCTTCTCCCTGATGAAGCTGTACGGTTACACTGTTATCCCCTGCGCCGATAAGATTTTGTTTGATTTGCTCGTTGGTTCCTTTAATGGTAGACACAATAGCAATAATCGCGGCTATTCCGATAATAATACCCAGCATTGTAAGGAAAGAACGCATTTTATGTGACCATATCCCCTGGAAGGATAGTCTGATATTTTCCAACATGATTCTTTCCCTCCTTAATAATATCCCATTTCAGAGCCCGAGCCTTCTTCCACCTTCGCCCCCTCTTTGGCGCTTTTGCCGTAAGGGAATGCAATTCGGTCTTCCTTTGTCAGCCCCGACTTAATTTCCACTGCTTCTCCATAAATAACCTTCCCGGTCTCCACATACTGCTTCTTTAAACGGTCATTTTCATCTGCAATCATCACATAGCTTTTTCCGTCCTCCTCCCGGACATAAGCTTTTTGAAGATAGATTCCATTGTCTTCCTCGCCTTCGGAATTTTGAGCTGTCATTTTCAAATCCACATATTCTCCGTTCTTTAACCCTTCCGTATTTGCAATATAAGCCGTATAGGGATAATAGGATACGTTGGGATTCCCTTCTCCAAAGCTGTTGCTGCTATTGGAAGGATAGGGAGAAATCTCCTGAATCGTAGCCTCAAAGCTAAGGCCGCTCTCCCAAGAATTCGCATAAACAGTCTGACCCACCTGTACCTCGCCTAATTGAAGTTCACTTAAGGAACCTGTGACATATAAACCTTCAGAACCGGATACGGTAATAAATGCAGAACCGTCCTGGGGAGGCTTGCTTTGATCCCCTACCGTTTTTACAATACCGTCAATTTCCGCTTTCACTACGCCGTCGTCGGAAACCTTTTGCATTTGTTCTAATTCCAATTTGGCTTTGCGAATCTGCAAATCCAAATCCTTAATTTCTTTTTCTTCCTTCTTAATGGCCTCTGACAATTCTTTGGCGGTATATGTCGGAACCTCCGGTCCTTCCGGTTCTTCCGGGAAAAACAGATCGTCCGGCTCCTCATACCAATCGGTATCATCCGGCTCTTCTTCGATTATAGGAGCCTTCGTCTCCACCGACCATTTGGCGTCGTCCTCAAACGTCATACCTGCAAACTGCCCGCTGCTGATATCCCAATATTGATCCTTTACAGGCTTTCCGCTATTCGGATTGATAATCTGCAGACGTAAAAACATAGGAACCGGGCTTGACGCCAACACATTCAAATAGGAACCTTCCACATAACATCCCGGCATACAAAGTATCACACACGGCTCTTCCGGCGTCCCTATTGTCTCTTCCTTTTCTTCCTCCGGTTCTATCGGTTCCACTGGCGCTCCTTCCAATTCATCTGACGGAGGAACTACCGTATCCCGCCTGGAAGATGACGAAAGATCCAGTACTACTCCTTCTGCAAGATAATTATACGCTCCCGTCTGGGGATCAGTCTGAGGTAATTCCGGTTCTGGATCCGGCTCTGGAGCAGGTTCTGGGGCAGGCTCTGGATCCGGCTCGTCGACATGCTCCGGAACAGGCGTAACCTTCCTTAATTTTTCCAGCTCCCGGTTTGCCAACACCAATTTATTTTCCATACTTTCCACTTCCAGGGCCTTCATTTCAAGCTGAAGCGCATTTAAAGTCATATCATACGTAAGCAGGGGATCTCCTGCTTTCACTTCCTGACCTTCTTCTACATGCACCTGGGTCACCGACTGATTTTCAATCAAATACACGTCCTGATAAAAATCATTGGTCACCATACCGTAGCTTGTCATTTCTTCCCCGCCATAATACCAGCTTAAATCCGAAACTCTCTGAACGTCCGCGGTTAAGCTGTTTTTCTGATGGCGTAAATAGGCAAAAACAGCTCCTGCAATGGCTGCCGCTATGACCAGCACTACGATAATCGCCGCAAGGATACGTTTCTTTTTATTCATCCTGCACCTCCTTTGCACCTTCTTCGGTGATTTCACCGTCAATAATATTCACCACTCGTTTTGCATGGGAGGCAATCGCCCTGTCATGGGTAATCATAACGATGGTTACCCCTTCTTCATTTAATGTTTCAAAAAGCTCCATAATCTGTTTCCCGGACTTTTGATCCAACGCTCCGGTAGGCTCATCCGCCAACAGAATCTTAGGATTGTTTACCATGGCTCTTGCAATGGCAACACGCTGTTTTTGTCCGCCGGACAACTGAGTAGGCTTAAAGCTTACCCTGTCTCCCAGCCCTACCCGCTCCAATGCTCTGGTCGCCCGCTCACGTCGTTCTTTTTTCTTCACCCCCGCATAGCTGAGAGGCAGCGCTACATTATCCAATGCACTCTGCCTGGGCAGAAGGTGAAAGCTTTGAAACACAAATCCAATACTTTTCAACCGTACATTGGACATATCCTTATCCTTGTATTTTAAAATATTTTCTCCCGCCAGTTCAAAGGTCCCGGAGGTAGGCCGGTCCAGGCATCCAATAATATTCATTAAGGTTGTTTTTCCGGAACCGGAAGGCCCCATAATCGCAACATACTCTCCTTCTTCCACTTGAAGAGATACGTCTTTCAAAACCGGGACTACCAGTTTCTCCTGCTGATAATCTTTATAAATATGTTGTAAGTCAAGTATCATTCGTCCACCTCCGGTTCTGTATCGAGCCCTTCCCCGGCGCCCTGACCCTCCGACATATCGCTGTCTTTTGGCGCATCACCGCCCTCCGGCATATCACCGCCTTCCGGTATAGCTCCGCCTTCTGACATATCGCCGCCCTCCGGCAGCATATCTCCGCCTTCCGGCATATCGCCGCTATCCTGCATACCGCCCTCTTCGGAATACATAGGCGATTCATAATCTACTTCCGATGCATCTCGCACAGCCGGTACGCCTTCATACAAAGCATTCATTGGAAAAGCAATATAATCATCCTCTGTAATACCGGAAATAATCTGGTACATACCAAGCTCCGCATCATATTCTCCCAATTCCACGGTACGTTTTTCCAGACGTTTCCGATTGTCCTCCGCCCAGACAAAACCGCCCTGATCCCCTTCCATTACAATGTAGCTTTCGTACAGCCAGACTCCCTCTTTTTGTTCTGTCTGACCTTCATCCATCTCAATCAATACATGCTGACCCAGAATCAATCCGTCCACACTGTCTAATTCTATATAAAAAGGATATTTGGATGCAGTCTCTCCTCCGCCGGAATCGTAATAGTTATTGTTATTCTGAATCTGGTTCTTGGTATCCACTTCTGTGATTTTCCCGGTCCACGTCTGATTTTCATCAATTCTGGAACGTATCACTACCGGAGTTTCCGGAGAAACAGCATAAATATTCTGTTCATTGATGGTTCCTTTTACACGATAATCTCCCACCGCCAGCACGGTCATATAAGGAAGCTCTTCTCCCGTATAAGGATCGCTCCCATTTTCACTGATGCTTTTGATGATCCCTGCAATCTCACTGGTAACAGTTGCATTGTTCAAAGACTCTTCCATCCTGGCAATCTCTACGCCTTTACTTTCTTTATTATACTGGGATTGCTTGATGGAAGTCTCCACTGATTGAATCTCTGTGGTATACTGAAATTTCATATCCTCAGACGCAGCCGCCCGCTCTGATTTCAACGTTTCAATCTGATTATAATAATCGGATATCTCATTGTCTATCCCTTCCAGCTCCAGCTTTGCCGTAGCAATCTGATCCTGGATCTCATCGGTATCATACGAAAATAAAGGCGTACCTTCTTCCACGCTGTCGCCTTCTTTTACAAATACCTCTTTCACCGTCTTCTCCCCATCTTTATTTACGTCCCAAGACTTTTGCGGCTCCACCACGCCGGAATACCGGTTCTGGGCCCCGCTGCCCGTATTCGTCAAAGAAGACACCTTCTCCACGTAAACCTTATCCCCATTGCCGGCTCCAATCTTGCCGCTTCCTAACAAATACCAGGCGCCCCCGCCTGCCGCTGCGACCACCAGAACGATTACCGCAACGACGATTACAATTTTCTTTTTATCCATATTCTGCCTCCTTTTCCAAAGCACCCTGACAGCTTTCAGCCGCCGGTCAAAAAAAGATGGCTGCGGCCATCTCCCGCTCACAACCATCTTATCATCGAAACTTTATAAAAACTTCTTCGTAATCCTTAAGAATTCCTTAAAACTATCAAATTAGAGGATAGTTTTCCGTTAAAGCCTTTACAATGCCCTTTACCTGATCGGCAGCTGCCTCTCCTTGACGAATCATAAGCGCAATCGCCTCCGCCACTTGATCCATATCTTCTTCCAGAAAGCCCCGTGAGGTAACGGCAGGAGTCCCCAAACGAATGCCGCTGGTTACAAAAGGAGATTTTGGATCATTGGGAATGGTATTTTTATTACAGGTAATATTCACAGAATCCAGAAGCTTTTCTGTCTCTTTTCCCGTAAGTTCATAAGGGGTCAGATCCACCAGCATTAAATGATTATCCGTTCCTCCTGATACTAATTTGATTTCCCGCTTCATCAAGCCCTTTGCCAATGCCTGGGCATTGGAAATAATTTGGGACTGATAGGATTTGAACGCCTCAGAAAGCGCTTCCTGAAAGCATACTGCCTTCGCTGCAATCACATGCATCAGGGGGCCTCCCTGAGTCCCGGGGAATACGGCTTTATTAAAATTAAACTTATCCGCCGCCTCTTGATTGGCCAGAATCATACCGCCTCTGGGTCCTCGAAGGGTCTTGTGGGTCGTAGTAGTCACCACATCCGCATAGGGGAAGGGGCTGGGATGAAGACCTGCCGCCACAAGTCCGGCAATATGCGCCATATCTACGAATAAATAAGCCCCAACTTCATCGGCAATCTCTCGAAACCTTTTAAAATCAATAATTCTGGCATATGCACTGGCGCCGGCAATGATCATTTTGGGTTTACACTCTAACGCAATCTCCCGGACCTTATCATAATCAATAAAGCCTTCCTCATTCACGCCATAGGGAACAATATGGAAATACTTCCCGGAAAAATTCACCGGGCTTCCGTGGGTCAAATGTCCGCCGTGATCCAAGTTCATTCCCATCACCGTATCCCCCGGCGTCAACATGGCAAACTGCACCGCCATATTGGCCTGAGCGCCGGAATGGGGCTGTACATTGGCATAATCACATCCAAACAGCTTCTTGGCACGTTCTATAGCAAGATTCTCCACCACATCCACGCATTGGCACCCGCCATAATACCGCTTTCCCGGATACCCTTCCGCATATTTATTGGTCATAGGGCTTCCCATAGCCGCCATTACCGCCGGGCTGACCCAGTTTTCTGAAGCAATCAGCTCTATATGACTGTTCTGACGTGCGATTTCCTCTGTAATGGCTTCGGCTACCTGAGGATCCGTTTTCTTAATATCTTCAAAAGTGTACATATTTTTATATCCTTTCTTTTGCTGCTTTTATTATAAATGTCCTGGACAGGATTTGCAACAGGAAATATCCCTGTTTTCATCCGTCCTGTTACAACATTGAAAACAGTCTTGTCCCATATTCCCCAACATACCACGACCCCAGCAAAATCAGAATCTGCACTACCAGAATAAAGGGTATCCCCCAAACAAAATACCAATGCCTGGTTTTATGACGAAACATACGCATCCCAAGGATACTCCCCAGGCTTCCTCCTAAAAGCGCCGAGACAAACAGCGCTTTTTCCGAGATTCTCCACTTATGCCTGATAGCCCTTTGCTTGTCTATATACATCATACAAAAACTCACTGCATTTATCACAAGCAAATAGCCAGCCCCAACTATGTATCTCATCTTTCTTCATTTTCGGGAGCAATTTTCAGTAAATCCGAAAAGCTTTGCAGCACATAATCAGCCTTTTCATAAGACGCTGCATCCCCCATAGCAGCAGCGGCCATTCCCCCGGCCTTAGCTGCGTCTACGCCTGCATAAGCATCTTCCACCACAATACAGCTTTGGGGACTTTCTCCCAAATACTCCGCCGCTTTTACAAATACCTCCGGATCCGGCTTGGAATTTGTAATATTCGTCCCATCAGAAATAGCGTCAAAAAAGTCCAAAAGTCCTACTTTTTCCAGGATAAAGCGGGCGTTTTTGCTGGAAGAACCAATAGCCAGCTTATAGCCCCTCCCTCGAAGCTCCTCCAGAGTCCGGCGCACATCCTGAGAAACGTCCCCGGGAGTCATGGTATGCAACAGCTCCCGGTAAGACGTATTTTTTTCCTCCGCCAAGGCATTCTTTTCTTCCAAAGATAAGACGCCGTTGTAATTCTCCAGAATAATTTCCAAGCTTTCCATACGGCTGACGCCCCGGAGACGGTTATTGATAGCCTCATCAAAATGAATCCCCATACGGTCCGCCATTTTTTTCCAAGCCTGATAATGAAATTGATCTGTAAAAACAATCACACCATCCAAATCAAAAATAAAGGCTGTTATTTTCTTCATCACAATCTCCTCCTTTTCCCATGCTTCCTATTGTCTCAGAGGCACATTTAAAACCTCCGTCCCCTCTACCACAAATTCGCCCCCTGCAATCACAGGAATCTCTCTTCCGTCTCTGGTGAAAACCGTAATGGAATCCAACTCATCATAGGGAATCGTAATATCCGTATGACAGTTGAAATACGCTTTCTGTGGATCCTCTTTCCGCAAAATGGAGATCTCGTTGTCCCTGGATACGATTTCCTTACCATCCGGATTAAACACCGGGGTATCCTCCGCCCAGACATAGCAGGTATCTCCCACCGCAAAATGAGGCCCTGTTTTTTCTGCAATCAGAATCGGCAGCTTATCTGCAATCTCATAATCCCGGCCCATCCGATAGGCGGCGGTGTTCGTGCCTATCGCAAATTCTCCCAGGGGAAGGGCGTCATGATGGTGCAGCAGATGTTCCTTCAAAAACTTCTGATTCTCCTCTTCCTGAGAAAAATTCCGGCATTGGTAGGAAGAAATCATACCTTCCGTAAATTCCAGTTCCAGATCCACGTATTTTAATTGATTCAAATAAACCTGGGATACATGCAGAATTCCATTGGTGCCTGCAAGCTTCGGAGAAGTAAAGACCTCTCCCACCGGAATATTTACATCCGCCACGCAATTTTCAAAGGCCGTCTCCTTTTTGGGATCTGACAGCGGACGAATCGCTACCGTCAAATCCGTGCGGTTCCCAGCCCTTCCTTTTATCCGTACATATTCCGCCTGATCTAACACGTCAATCATCTTCTGCTGCATATCCCTGTACAATGTATAATCCAGATTGTTTATTTCCACCGTTTTCTCAAAAATTTCCTCGTACTTGGGGCCGATTTCCGGAATGGGATACGCAATAATCGTAAAGCTGTATTCTTCCCCTTTGATATACTGGTTCACCAACTGGCTGCTTTTATTGGAAAAATACACATTCAACTTTTGCTGCTTTTCATCAAATTCATAATTTTCCTTCTTACTTACCGGTGTAAAAGGCTCCTGACCAAAGGTCTCTATCACCGCCGGTCCCCCATAGCCTGCCGCGGCTTCCTTTACGCTCTCATAACTGTTCCGCATACACTCCAGCTGCCGCTCCACAAATTCTTTATCCAAATAAGCGGCTGCATCCGCCTTGTGGTCAAAGTCATACTGCTCATTGGGAGAAGTAGAGAATACACCGGAATGTCCCTCTCCTCTGCGAAAGGTTACCCTAAGTCCCATTTTACTGAAATTATCCATAGCAGCCCGCACTACCCGCTCAAACCCCAGGGGATAAACAATCTCAGCAACGCTTTTCTTGGATAAATCCTTTCCGGTAACTTCAAATCCAATCCGGTAGCCTTCCGTATACGTATCCGCCATAGCCTGAATTTTTTCCTGAGGCATTCGATTCAAATATTCTGCAGTCTTAATTTCATTTTCACCTACGCAGCATCCAAATCGATACAAATACCGCAAATCATTCAAATCCGCATTCCCAATGATTTCCGCAAAAAAGTCGTCTTCCGGATTTACCCTCCGTTCGATAGACCGTTCCATAAAAATCTCAATATAATCATGGGCAAACCAATACAGGATATTGGAAATTTCCTTTGGATTCAAGCCTGCTTCATCCTCAAAACAGTTATAAACTTCTACCAGCAGCTCGCCATATATGGTCATTTCATAGACGCCGCCCTCCGAGGCGTAATCTGCCATTTTCCGTATCTGGGCATACATCATACACAGCATTTTGCCATATTCTTCTCCCAGAACCTTTACGGCATACTCTGGATTGGCAAAGCTTTTCTTATAGTTTTCAGGGTACAATTCCCCATATATGCTGTCGTTGTACTCAGCGAGCTCCGAAAGGGACCGGTTCAAAAACGCCCCGTTGGTAACCTCCTCCTGTTTTTGGTGCATCTTCATCACAAATTCAGCGACGTGATAAAAATACCCACGAAACGGCTCCGACACCGTCTCTTCCTTCAATATTCTTCCAATGCGCTCCATCACAAGAGGATACCGCTCCCTAACCTCCTCCCGGTATGGTTCGTAAATCTGTCGATAGCTCATAAAGCCTCCTCCTAATTTCATTGATGACTAGATAATTGCGAAAGTCAAAGCTATGAGAATATTCTGACAATATATTTCATTCAAAGTCTGTTGCACCAAGCATTCCAATGAGCCCAATCAAGCAGAACCCAGTCGGGGTTAAACCCTCCTGTGTTCTATGGTCTCATTTTCATGGTGCAAATGTCTTTTCTTGAAATATATTGTCAGAATATTCAGCTAAGTTTTGAGTTTCGCAATCACCTATCATTAATAATTATCTATAATCTAAAATACTCCCCTATAGATACAACGCGCCCGCCGCATATACCGCACTCCAACCTGCCAGAGTTAAAAGTCCGAATCCCAACGCCAATAGAGGGAAAAAGCGATAACTGCTCTCCTCTCTCAACCCCTGCACCGCCAGCAGCAGAGAAGTCACTGATAAAAGCAATGCCAGCACCCCTCCGCTTCCCAGGTACATGCTGCCGTTCCCTTTGCTGAGAAAGGAAAGCGTAATGAGAACGATTGCAAACACCCCAGACAGCAATGCAAGGACCAACCCTGCAATTCCTTTTTTGGAATGCACTTTCCCGGAAAATTTATAGTTATGCGCCTTATGTCGTCTACTCATAGTTCTTTCTCCTGATATGGTCCATGACCGCAAATAACAGATATCCCAATGCTCCTCCAATGGTATTTAACAGCAGGTCGTCCACATCAAAGCTTCCCACTTTGCAAACCAACTGAATGATTTCCACTGCCAGGCTGAATTCAAAAGTCAAAAAAATCATGTAAAAAAAGGAACGGAATTTATGATGCATAATAGGCAAAATCATACCAAAGGGAATAAAAGCGGCTACATTCCCAAATAAATTCAGCACTACGGCCATGGTTCCTAAGGACTTTCGATGAACAATAAACCTCCGGATCTCTTTGAACAATACAAGATTATAGTGGTACGTCCGGCTCTCAAAAGTCCGACCCATGCTTTCTGCAAAAAACAGAAAATACGTTAATAAAATAATATAGGCTCCGAATATGATTTGACTGCATATTCGGAGTACCTTTTTATGCTCTGCTTTCAATTCCGTATCCTTTAAAAAATAAGCTCTGATTTGTGACGTATCAGCCGGGCGCCGTTAATAACGGCCAATATCCCGCATGTAATTCCGGTCACCAGAATAATTACCCCCAGGGCAATGTCTCCGGCTCCTGCTGAGTTCATAATTTTGTAAGATTTCTCATTGTTCATTCAAAAACCTCCTATTTTATGCCATACTCCTGGTAATAGGCATCCAAAGCCGCCTTTATGGTATCATCAATATAAATGTTTCCTTTATATGGTTTATTATACAAATGTTCCACTACTTCTTCCATGGTAACGATAGCGCCGGTCTCAAATCCATAGGTCTCACGAATTTCCTCTAAGGCGCTCTTTTCCCCTTTTCCCCGCTCCATACGGTTTAATGACACCATCAGCCCTTTGATCTCTACCTTTCCCTGGGCCTGAATAATGGGAAACGTCTCTTCAATGGACTTGCCGGAGGTAGTCACATCTTCAATAATCACTACCTTATCTCCGTCTTGGATGGGGCTTCCCAAAAGGATTCCGGCATCCCCGTGATCTTTTGCTTCCTTCCGGTTGGAGCAGTAGCGGATCTCCTTCCCATACAGCTCGCTGTAGGCTATGGTTGTAGCCACGCTCAAGGGAATTCCCTTATAAGCCGGTCCAAACAACACGTCAAAATCATCCCCATAGCTGTTGTGAATTGCCTTGGCATAATACTCTCCCAGACGGCGAAGCTGAGTTCCGGTTACATATCCCCCTGCATTCATAAAAAAGGGGGATTTTCTTCCGCTCTTTAAAATGAATTCCCCAAATCGAAGCACTCCGCTGTCCACCATAAATTCAATGAATTCCTGCTTGTACTGTTCCATTGTTTCCGTCCTCCTGTATCTTTAGGCTTTTTGGCACTTTGTTCTGTATAATATCTCCCATATACTACCATAATCTTAGTATTTTTTCAATCGGTTTCCGGAAAATCCACCCATTGACAAGTTTTTCTTGCGTGGGAGCAAAGGGTGCCTGTATTGATATGATTATCCATCCGGATACATGGGCAACTTTCATCGATTGGATTCTTGCAAGGTCTGACAGTTATTTTTTGCATAGAAAAGGAACTGCGCACCAAAGGTACTACAGAGAAAAATCAGGAAAATAGAAAGTGCCAGAAATCCTAGGAAACTCAAGGGTTCCAGGGACCCATGCCCGTATTTCTTACTATGAGAAGGAT